>VYEH01000246.1:4791-6029 GCA_009843005.1 Pseudomonadota bacterium
ATGCCGGACTGATTCACCGGCTCGACAGCATCAATGCGTACATGGGTTGCGCGGACCCGGAGACCGAACACACAGGCCAGTTCCTGATTTGCCGCAAGTGCGACTCGGCGGCGGAAATCCACGATCCCGGCATCGACCGCACACTGGGCCGGGACGCAGAGCGACTGGGATTCGAGCCCGAGCGCAAGACAGTCGAAGTGCGGGGACTGTGCCCCTCGTGCGCGGTCGGATAGCGTAGCGAGAACTGGGTTCCCCTCGCCGGATGACCGGCGAATAGTGCGCTCTTGCGGTTCAGCGCCGGTCAGCGCCCCGTTCCGGGCGGACTCTCCCTCCCGGCGGCGCGCGGCGATCATCCGGCGTCGGCGGACATCCACCGCCGCGTCGGCTACCGGATGGCGAAACCCGAAGACAAGCCTCGGGACGCTGTCGCGCCCGAATCATCCTGAACGAATCCTTGACAATGCCCGCAACTGCACGATGTTATACCATTACAATTCCTGGTTGGAGGCACCCACAGGTTTTTACAGAGATCTTCGACCGGCGCGGTGCCCTGGTCCCGGACCATGGCTACCAACGTGGCTTCCGGCGTGCCAGGACTCGCCGGAGCGATGCTTCGTTGGCAATTTTGAGAGGGAGGATTCGGATGGACAACTCCACGCGCGTTCTGGAAGCCGAAGGGCTGAGCAAGAATTACGGCAGCGTGGTGGCGTTGCACGGCCTTGACCTGGCCGTATCCAGGGGAGAAGTGTGTTGCCTGCTCGGCGCAAATGGCGCTGGCAAGACGACCGCGATCAACTTGTTCCTGGGATTCCACAAGCCTGACCGGGGCACGGCGCGCATTGACGGGATCGACGTGAATTCGAATCCGGCCGCCGCACGGCGGCGCGCTGCCTATCTTCCCGAGAGCGTTGCGCTCTACGAGAAGCTGACGGGGCTTGAGAATCTGGCCTTTTTTTCCAGAGTGGCCGGTCTGAGGAAAAGCGCATCCGAGTTGTCCGCGGCGCTCTCCGAAGCCGGCCTGCCCGAGGAAGCGCACGATCGCCGGGTGGCGACCTATTCGAAGGGGATGCGCCAGAAGGTCGGCATTGCGATCGCGCTGGCGAAGGGCGTCGAGGCGATCCTTCTGGACGAACCGCTATCGGGACTGGATCCTTCTGCGGCAAGGGATCTGGGCGAACGTATTCTCGATCTTCGCAACAGCGGCTGCGGCTTGTTGATGGCCACTCACGATATTTTTC
>VYEH01000246.1:6039-9820 GCA_009843005.1 Pseudomonadota bacterium
TTTCGGGCCCGGGACGTCGCCGATCGCATTGGCATCATGATGCGGGGAAGGCTGGTCCAGGTGCTCGATGCAAAAGCGCTTGATGCCAGGGAGATCGAAGAAATCTACATGAAGCACCTCCATGAGGTGTCCGACAACCAGGAGCAGGAGCGCAACAAATGATCCGGGAAATCGCTTCAAAGGACCTGCTGACGTCACGGCGGGAATCGTTGCTGATCGTCCTGTCGGCGGTGTGCGTGGCGCTGCTCGTCGCGGGTACATTCATCGGTATGCAGCGGGATGCCGAGTTCGCCAGGGAGCGAACGGCAGCGGAACTTGTCGATCGCAGCGTCTGGTTGAACCAGGGGGAACGAAACCCGCATTCGGCGGCGCATTTCTCGCGCTACGCGTTCCGATCCTCGTCGCCGCTGGCGCTGCTTGACCCGGGAGTCGGCGACTATGCGGGCATCGCGCTCTGGATGGAGGCCCACTTCCAGAACCCCGCGGAATTCCGCCGTGCGGAAGACAGCGGCGAACTCGCTCGCTCCGTGCCGTTGTCGCCGGCGACCCTTTTTCTGGTCGCCTTGCCGCTGCTGGTCTTCGTTGCCATGTACGCAAGCATCGCCGGCGAACGCGAAGACGGAACGCTACGGCAACTGACCGCCAGCGGAATGCGCGGCAGAGCGTTTTTTCTCGGCAAGCTGCTTGGCGGGCTTCGCCTCGTCCTGCCGGTCTTTCTGGTTCTTTACGTTGCCATCGCTGCAATGGCGCTCGCGACCGCGTCGGCCCCGATCGAACCGGACACGATCGCCAGGGCCGCTTCGCTCCTGGCGCTCTACGCCCTTTATCTTGTCGCTTGCGTAGCCATCGCGCTCGGCGTTTCCGCCCTGTTCCGCACGCGGCAGGCGGCGCTCCTGGCCCTGATCTGCGTTTGGGCGCTCATGACCGTCCTTGCGCCCCGACTGGCGACGGATCTGGGCAGAAGCCTGTATCCATCGCCCGACGCCAGGGTCGTGACGGCGCAACTTGAGGCGGCCGCCAGAGCCTATTCCACGGACCCGGACGGCCAGGAGGCGGTCCGACAATCCGCGCTCGATGAATATGGCGTCTCAACAGTGGAGGACCTGCCGATCGCCTACAACGCCTATGTGTTGCAAAAGGCCGAGGAGGCGTCCTTCCCCGAGTTCGAGCGTGTCTTCGGTTCTATTGCCGAGCGCCATGCGGAGCAGAACAATGTTGCGCGTGCCCTCACGCTGCTCAGCCCGCTTGTCCCGGCCACGAATCTCTCGCGCGGATTCGCCGGAACGGATCTCGCGCACCAGAATCACTTCGCCAACGCGGCGGAAGCTCATCGCCGCGCAATGATCAGGATGCTCAACGAAGACTACATGTACAACTCCGGAGCGGCGGGGTCTGCCTACACGGCAGGCAGGGAGGTCTGGGAGCAATTCGAGGACTTCAGTTACAGGCCCCTGACACTTGGGCAGGCGTGGCGGCTGTACCTGACGGACGCCATACTGTTGTTGGTCTGGGCGGTTGCAGCCGTGAGCGCGGCGTACGTGCTCGTTCGGCGCGCGATTCACGGCGAGGGCGCGTAGCATGCCCGATGCGATGCGCCCTACGGGGGCGATCCTTGGTCAGGAAGCCATCGTCTTCCTGCTTCGGGGGCCTGCCGCAATCGCGATCGCGCTGGTCCTGCTTGCCGTCGCCTACGCGGGCTGGAGCGGTGATCGCTGGCGCGACGGTCGCGTTGCGGATCTCGAAGAGTTCGCGGACGCCCGCCTGGCGGCGGTGCAAACATGGCGCGCAGAACTCGTCGCTGTCGAAGAGGGATCGGGCGATCCGTCGCCGTTCGTGGCAAACCCCATGAACATTGCCTTCCCCGCGACTCTGCCGCCAGGGGCACTTGGTGATTTCGCGGTCGGGCATACGGACCTGCACCCATCCAGTGGCGAGATTTCCCCATGGAATAACCTTTCGACCATTTTCGGCCGATATCAGTTCGAGAATCCGGAAATGCTGGCGATGGGTTCGTTCGATGTTGCCCTCGTCGTCATCGTGGTGATGCCGCTGCTTATGGTTGCAGTTTCGTTCGATCTGCTGTCGCGGGAGAGAGCCCGCGGAACGCTGGCCCTGACGCTTAGCGCGCCAATGGCTCTGGCGTGGATGCTGTGGACAAGACTCCTGTTCCGGAATGGCGTGCTTTGGCTCAGCGCCATCGCGGCCATGTCTGCGCTGGTATTGTTGAACGATACGGGTGGCGATCGCCTTGCCCGCTTCGGTTGGTGGCTGGCGGCATGTCTGGTTTATGGCGGCTTCTGGTTGGCCCTGATCGCATTTGTCGTGGCTCGATTTCGCCACGCGACCCAGTCCGCTGCCGTGTTGGCGGGACTCTGGTTCGTCGTCGTGTTCGCGATGCCCGGCCTGGTGTCCGCTGTCACCGAGACGATCTACCCCACACCCTCGCGCCTGGCGCTTCTGTCCGAGGTACGCGAAGTCGAAGCGGAAACCACCCGGGATCTTGCCAGCCTCACGGATCGTTTCCTCACCGATCATCCGGAGCTCACGGTAGGCGATGAGGGCATGCCAGCGTTCTTTCGAGCGGCATTCCTGGCAAACGACGCTGCTCGCCGGGTCACCGCGCCGATCATTGACGGGTTTGAACAGGCTCGGTACGGGAGGGCGCGGGCGCTGGGCCTGGCTCAATACCTGTCGCCGGCCATCGTGGCGCAACGTGTGCTCCATCTGCTGGCGGACGCCGATCTCGAGCGCCAGCACCGCTTTCAGGATCAGGCGCGGCAAGCGCTGTTCGAGCTTGCTGATGCGGTGGGCCCTGCGATCGTCTCCCGCAATCGAATCACCGTCGCGGAGTTCGACGGCTTGTCCACCTTCGCATTCGTCGACCGGACGCTGGCGGAAGCTCGCAGGGTATTTCTTTTCCCGCTGGCCTTTCTCGTCGTGGTGACTTTGTTGCTCGCGGTCGCGGCGAGTCGGCGGTTGAATGATGAAGAAGCCTGGACATGATCCGTACCTGAATCGATTCCAGTGCCATGTGGCGTTTCCTTCCGCAAATAAAGATATGTTATAACGTACCCCATCGGCTACAATGGCGCCGTACGCTTTAATTCTCTGACCGCATCCCATGCACAAGCTGAAGGCCAAGTACGACGACGGCGATCGCATCAACGACGATTGCGCCCCACCCGGGCCTCGTCGCGTGCGACAGCGCTGGGCTGTGCTTGCCGCCCTGGTGTTCTGCGTCGGGCAAACGGTCGCCGACGCGCACCTGCACCTCGATGAAGAAGAGGAGGTCTGCACGCTCTGTGCGATCTCCGAACCGGGACACGTTCCGGATGTCATACAGGTCGTCGCCCTGCCGCCCGAATCGCGCCAGCCCGATCGCTTGCCGGAGTACTCGGCCACCCTTTCTCCCCGGCCATACGAGGCAGCCCGACCCCGCGCCCCTCCCGTCTCCATCTCCTGACCGCAACGCAAACAGGCTCGTGCGGCCGCCCCCGCGTGGCGCATGCGTGCTCGTTCACTCGTTCACTCTGGAGACGGACCATGAATCGCAAACAACTATCCTGGCTGGCTGCCGCACCGTGGCTCGCGGCAGCCGCACTCCCCGAAGAGACTGCCGCGCAGGAAGAGCCGGGGGCCATCGAGGAGGTCACAGTCCTGGCGCACCCGCTCGCGGGCGACGGACTCGCACAGGCCACCGACGTGCTGGACACCGACGAACTCGAACGCAAGGCGGTGGACAACATCGGCGCGACCGTGGGCAACGAGCCGGGCATCCACA
>VYEH01000310.1:0-276 GCA_009843005.1 Pseudomonadota bacterium
GCGGCGGCAAGAGCGACGAAAGGGGTGCGTCGAACGGATTCCACGTTAACGTCCTGGGACGCGTAGTAAACCAGATCGATCCGAGTTTTGGTGAGGAAAACCTGAATCACGCGGCGTGGGCGAGGTTCCGCATGACCGTACGCGTCGACGGGCTGAATGAGTACCTAACGACCAATCGCGAACAATTCAAGGAACGTCGCGGGTTGAAAATCTTCAGAGCCTTCCTTAGGCGCGTGTTCAACAAGGCACGAAGTGTCCACGACGGCGAGCAGAACG
>VYEH01000310.1:286-9241 GCA_009843005.1 Pseudomonadota bacterium
GGGCTATGGGCTCGTGCAGTCTCTCGGAGTAGTATCGTTAAGTCCGCAGCGAAATGTGGTTTCTGAAACTCTTGAGAGCAAGTCTCCGATTCCTGGGCTGTTCGATGAGTCTGGAATTACTGACAGGGAGCAGACGCGACGGTCATGGGGAGATGACACAGCGGAGAACATCAGGAACGCACTCGGTCAGGTGAAGTACGAGAAATTGGACGACGACAGTTTCGTAAAGTTTAGAATTCAGGACAGTGCCGTGGTGGTCAATAGGAAACATCCGTTCGTTCTTGAGCATTCGAGCAGCAAGGCCGAAAAGGAACTCGTGCGAACAGTGGCGATGGTAGATCTGCTGGCGGACGTCTACGCGCTCGACATCGGAGTAGAACCGAGCCGTCTTGAGAGCGTGCGTGGATATCGGGACAAGCTAATGCGGTTTCGTGCGCTCCAAAGACGGAGTTCGGGTGTGCACATTTCGCAATTGCTCCGGAGTACGCAGCACGATAGTCTCCACTGGAGGCGATTCGAGGTCGCTGTTGGGGATGCACTGAGTTATTTGGGGTTCGACGTATTGGATCTCGGGCAGCCGGGCAAACCGGAGGGAATCGCTCGGGCGTTCTCGATGCCGAGCAGGAACACACCGACACCGGAAAATCTTCGTTCGCCACGGTACAGTTTCTCCTTTGATGCCAAGTCGTCGAAGCACGACGTCGCAAAGACGGGCAACATACCACTTGACGCCGTGGTGCAACACCGCGACGATCACAAGGCCAATCACGCTCTTGTTGTGGCCCCTGGTTTTAGCGACGGCTCGTTAGTGACGCGCTGCGAAAAGCAGAATGTCACACCGATTATTGCGAGCGATCTCGGCAAGCTTCTCGAGTACACGGCCGAGTACGGAGCGATCCCGCTTACCACGTTTCGCGAAGTTTTCATGCTCTTCGACCCGACGGCGGTGTCGAAATGGGTGACCGAACTAAAGGCGAAGTTGAATGCGGGCCCAAGGCTTACCATCGATATATTCATCAAGGCCCTTGACGAGCTAAAGGGAAAGGTGCCGGATGCACTTCCGACAGCACTGATTGCATTTACATGTCGCAATTCCTTGGACGCTCTTGAGGTCCAAGACTCGGACGTCCTTTCGCTAGTCAAAGGTCTTGAGGTAATCGTTCCCGATCTGGTGGGGATCGGAGAGGACAACAGTATCGTTGTCAATGCCAGCGCTTCCCACGTAGCCAATGCGATTACGGCCCAGCTCGAAAGACTTCACGGAGAAGGGGGCACCAGTGAAGGATAGTGCAGGCGCCGCACGAGTCAAGCCGATTCATCCGTTCCCGGCGAGGATGGCGCCCGATTTGGTGTTGGATAGCCTGAGAGGGCTTGACGGGAAGAGCCGTGTGCTTGATCCCATGGCCGGATCCGGCGTTGTGCTGAGGCACGCGATAGAGTTGGGGCACGAGGCCATTGGATTCGATCTGGACCCGCTGGCGGTCTTGATGTCCCGCGTGTGGACAACATCCATATCGGCGGCGAACGTCGACAGATGGGTCGAGCGCGTTGTCGGGGAGGCGCGGGCGTCGAAGTCCGACGCTATAGTGCTGGACTGGATTGACGGGGACGAGGAAGCACGGTTGTTCATAGAATATTGGTTCGGCGAACGCCAGCGCGCAGACCTTCGGCGCCTAGCTTTCGTATTGAATCAGTGCGCTAGTGGGCGAAGCCGGGAGGACGCTGCATCACTCGACCTCATCCGATTGGCTCTCAGCCGAATCATTGTGACGAAGGAGCCTTGCGCTTCGTTGGCGCGGGACACGTCGCATAGCCGGCCGCACAGAGTCATGTTGGAATCCGATTTTCAGGTCTTCCCGGCATTTGAACGATCAGTGCGGTTTTTGCGCAAGCGGCTGCTGGAGCGGCCGCCGAACCAGATGGCGGACGTCAAAACTGGAGATGCACGGAAGCTTGACACGCTGGGGAACCGCTCGGTTGACGCGGTAATTACTTCACCACCATACCTGAACGCCATCGACTATATGCGCGGCCATCGGCTAGCCCTGGTTTGGTTAGGGCATGGCGTAAAGGACTTGCGACGGATACGGTCCTCTTGCATTGGAGCGGAACGCGCGCCAGACGACAGTGGTGCCCGCATGTTGTTCTCGCGAATATGGGGCCGGATGGGAAATCTGGACGAGCTGCCGGATCGATACCGCTTGATGATCGAACGCTATGCGGAAGATCTCTATAGGATGATTTCGGAAATCGCGCGAGTGCTTCGACCCGAAGGAGTTGCGACGTTTGTTATCGGAAACAGCCACCTGAAGCAGACCTTTATTCGAAACGCGGACGGAGTCGGTGAGGCCGCACGCATGGTCGGTCTTACACCGACTCGAAAGTTCGATCGAACTTTGCCTGACAACAAACGGTACCTTCCAGTTACGCGCGTCGGTCAGCTCGGTCGAAGAATTCGCACCGAGACCATTTGCAGCTTTGTGCGGTAACCCTCGCTTCTACAAGCCAGTGTCAGATCAGATCGGGGCTTCTACATATGAATATTGGTAACTGTCAGACGGGGTCTGAACCTCTACACGGCAACCAATCCACTAGGCGTCTTGACGTCGGCAATGTGCTTTTCTCCCGTCACTGCGTCGCGATGAACGACTTCCTGCCAATCAAGCGGGAACTGGTCCTTCTATGACCGGTGCCATTCGGTCTCAGGTTTCCACCACGGGTCGCAAGCCTCTCTTCGCCTGAGAGCCCAATGCCGGATCACATGCTCGCCGCACTTGGCTATCGTCTGCCCGCCGCAGCGCGGGCACATCCCCCTCGACCGGGGCTGAGCCTCGGCCCGTTCGCCGTCAACGATCGCGTACCTCAATGGCAGTCCCCTTCGAATGCTGATGGGCGGGCCTGCGGACAGCGCGCCGGCCCGAATCGCTGCGAGCGGGTCAGGGCCGCCGGGTTCGACTCACGCCAACACGTTGTAATTGTCATCGGGCTACCGAACGAAGTTCCGGCAACCCGCAGTTGCCCTTGACGCTTCAACCGATCCACGAACAGATGAAATACCATGACAGCAGTGTAAGGCCCACGGCAACGCGATTGGCGAACAGATCGGTCCCTTTTCGCACAAGGACCAGACTGCGATTTCCCGAAATCTTGAAGGTCGACCTGACGTCACCGCTCAAGACCGGCTCATGCTCGATCTCGCCGTCCTCGTACATATGCAGAAACCTTTGTGCAAACCAATAAAACTGCGAGGCGACCAGCGCCACGCCGATGACCGCGACGCCCCTGTCCCCCGTGGGTTCCACGCCGAACACGCTGAGCGCGCCTGGGTCCGCGCCGGCGCATTCCGCCACAACCACCAGACCCGACACCGCGAGAATGTTTCGCCGGCACGCTCGGGCCCCGGCCGGTTCCGCAAGCCGGTCCGGGTCCCCCGCGCCCCGTGTCCCTCTCGGAAACACGCGTGTCACCCCCAGCGCCAGAAACTGGACATAGTCGATCTTTCGTAGCCAGTCCTTCAATGGGTTCCTTGCAACTAGGCGCGAGGCCTTGGATGAACACCGCCGCACATCGCTGCCTCGTCGGCGCTTCCCGGCTCGGTTCGCGGTCGCGGGTCGCGAATATTGGCGGACGGCGGCCGAATGACGAAGCGCGCACCGGCCTCGGCGCGCAGCGTCGAGCTTACTTTCTCGTCGGCCAAAGAAGCATCGCAAGCGGCGCTGCAGAGACGGCGGCGCAGGCGGCCCTGCGTCGTTGCCGCGCCCGTCGACGTGCGTACCAGGTGACAACGTTCAGCACGAGACCCAGTGTCGACAGTGTGATTTCGATCAATGTCATTCTCCTCGATGTGCGCAAGCCTCACGCGGGCTTGCGCTGGACCGACGCAACAGTGTACATGCCCGCCGTTCGGGCCACACGCCCCGATTCTCTGCTGCGACCGCACCGATGGAGAGCCAGGGCCGCCGGCTGATCGCCCCGGTGCCGGCGAGCGACTACGAGCGAATTCGAACCCCACAAGAACGTGCGCCGATCCGGCAAAACGGTTGTCGTTTGTCCGAATGCGATCGTCTCGGCCGGAACTGGATACTTGCCCACCGCAAGACTGTAGGGCCATCAATCCACACTGCGTTAGATGTCGTCTATAGCACTGTGGGATAGCGATCACGAAATCATCGAGTAAGCCGATATCGACCTTCAGGGCCTCCCGATCGGCGGTGTCAGCCTGCGCGGTTGGCGCGTCGTCAAGTTTTCCGAGCCCTCGTAAGCAGGTCAAAATCATGAACGCACGGAACCGTGTAGCGGTTCCATCCCGTGTGCACCCACGCGTATTCCAACGATCGGCTATGCTTCGGTTTCCCGCCCCGACTGCATTCACGAGAAAACACCGTCATGGACCTCCAGCAGACGCTTGAACTCTTTGGCCAAGGTGCAAGAGCGTGGAACGAGTGGGCCGACGGGATGCTGTCCGAAAAGCGCGATCTTCAGGACAATAACAAGTGGGCCGAGGGATCCGAATCTGACTGGAATGCGCGCACAAGGGACTGGCACGAACGGGCGACGGCGCAGTTTTCGCTACATGTCTTTGAGGAGCCAGCGGACTTCACCGATTTTCGATTTCCAGGCAAAGCCGATTACAACGATGCCGCCTTCAACCAATACGCAGAGTTTTCCGACGCCGAATTCCACCACACCGCCACCTTTTATCGCGCCAGATTCAAGGACGACACCCGATTCTACGGCACAAAATTCGGGCAAGAAGCTAAGTTCGGCGAGGCAAGATTCCTGGGACCGGTGGTCTTCGAAACCGCTACGTTTTGCGCTGAAGCCCCGTTTTTGGCCCTCACCGCGTCCAGATACTTCGCCATAATCGAGTCGGTATTTTTCGGCAATGCAATTTTTGGCCAAAGCGTTTTCGAAACGCCGTTCCACATCCACAACTCAAAGTTCAAGGACCGCGCCAACTTCATGGCCGTGACCGGCATGGGCATCGTCATCAGCGGGGTGCGCTTCACTCATCTTCCGGACTTTATAGGGGCTTATTTCGAACAACCGCCGCAGTTCGACCACGACGTCTTCGACCCTGTCCGCCACAACCACCCCGATTTGCAACTTTCTGAAGCCGCAACGCCCCTGCATTCCAGATGGCGCGCGTTGAGACGCATGGCCACCCAGGGACACGACCACGAAGCGGAATCGCTGTCTTTCAAGGGCGAGATCATTGCTCGCCGCGGCACCCTGGACAACGCGACGAACCTCCGTTTCTGGGCCGGCAAGTTGTATGAAATCTTTTCCGACTTCGGGCGTTCGATGCGCCGCCCCCTGATCTGGTTGCTGTTGAGCACTTGCGTATTCGCAGGGGCGTATTCCAGTCAAAGCCAGGATCTGACCTGGGTGCCGTTTTCCCGGCACGCCCCGTGCGTCTCCGGCTCCGGCGATGCGCAAATCGCTGCGTGGGCGCTGTCTGTACACAACGCCTTTCCCTTTGCCGGCATCGGATCATCGGGGAAACTCGAGCAGATCCATCTCTGCCTGTATGGCACCCAACCCGCCGACCCGTCCCGGCAAAAAGTGCTGCCTTCCTCCTTGTCCCCCAACATCCCTGATGTTGTCGCTTTTCTCGGTGTGCTCCAGTTTGTTTTCTCGGCCGTCCTGCTGTTTCTTCTGATCGTCGCGATCCGCCACTGGTTTCGAATCAGGTGAACCCACTGCCACGTCCAGGTACGGTCATGCCAATGTCGGCGATCCGGATCTACCCGGACCGGACGCACGACCCATACGCCGACGACGTAACGCAATAGGAAAAACTGACCGACCCGCCCCCGCGGTGACGTTTTCTATCCACCGCTTCGGACGCGGCCAACTGGACCAGGGGCACACCTTCATTCGCCCGAACATGCCAGAGCCGCTCCGATGGCCCATGCTGTCGCCCGCGGGCGCTTTGCCCGGCAAGTACATACAAGAACCGCTGTAGGACGCGGGTTCAGTCGCCCAGGTCGGCAACGATTGGAGCACGAACCCAGGGGAACGGGCCGTTCTTGATGATCGAGTATTCGAAATCGAACCTGACGACGGGGTCTCGATCGGCAACGCCAGGGGTGCCCAGCACATATTCCAGCCGGCTGAATTTCAGGCGCGCTTGCTTGCCCTCGAAGATGAACGGGTCTTCGCAGTCCGGAGGCCGCCGTTCGTAGAGATCGAGCAGCCCGGCGGACTCCAGTAACTTTCTGAATTTCGCCCGAACCTCTTTGCAGAACACGGGGGATTTGTACTTCGGCGGCCCGCCGGGACCGACACGCCACTCGGCAAGGACATTGAAATCTCCGCAAAGCACCTGTTGTTCAGACCGTGAGCGCCTGGACCTCAAGTGCTCGATCAGGCACTCGAACCAGTCGAGCTTGGGTTGGATATCCTTGCACGTGCCGTAGGGAGCGTAGACGGACGAGAACTCCAGTCCTTCCACGTCGACGGTGAGAAGCCTCGCTCCCAGTTCCTCCTGCCCGTCCAGCCCTTTTTGCACAACTCGCGGTTTCGTCCCGTTCTTCTTCCGGCACAGGATCGCAACTCCGAAGTCCTTGGGTCCATTACAGTGGGCTTCAGCATGGTAGCCCACGCGGTCGAATGTCGCGGTCGGGAACTCGTCTTCGGAGACTTTTATCTTCTGGAGCGCAACCAGGTCCGGTTTCTGCTCGCGCAACCAACGAAGCAGAGCCCCTTCTTTCGCTCTCACACCGTCGATATTCCAGGTCGCGATTTTCATCCCTCTCACTTTCGGCTGGCCGAGGATGTAGTCCAGATGCGCCTGCATCAAACGGCCCTTGCCAGTGAGCGAACCGTCCGGAAGACGCTCACGCCCGACCTCCAGCTCCAACGCCGCGATCTGCGCCTTGCGGGTCTTCGGATAGACCAGATTCCCGTTGGCGTCCCATCGGAGAGAAAACGTGATCGCGTCGGTGAACCGGCCCCTGGCGTGACGCAAGTAGGTCTCTTCACGGGACTCGCCAGTCATATCCAGGCAACCTTACTTCTTCAGACGGGAAACAGGTTACGAACGATCGCTCGACATGTGGCGAGCACCTGCCAAGGTCACACATTCCGCGTACCGACCATACGGTCTCACGCTTGAACGCAATCCCCGATTCGCCTCCTCGCCTCCGTCCGACACAAAATCCGCGCCGAATCGATCCATGTGCTGCTCCCGGCCAAACCCGCCGCGATCGTACCGGTAACCCGCGCAGTGCGCTAGCCCGGATTTCAGAGAACCGGCGCTACGAATCGATCGAATGCAACGTTGCGCAAGAAGAACCATTGACCGTGCAGGACCGCCGCCGACTCGATGACGGACAGTGCCTCCCCCTCATTGAACCACCGCAAAGGCATTGTGCCTGGGTACCGGACCCGTCCGGAGTTACTGCCGGGCAGCGATGTCCCGTACGATCACACCGTGGGTGCTCGTCGGGCCCATGAGCCCAATGTGCTAAGCGGCTGCCATGTCTCCTGAACTGAACGCTGTCGTTGTCGCGGTTGAATTGCGACGTCGCATTTCCTGTCGCGCGACAATCGACACGAGAACGTGTCGCGGGCTCGCGTGTGCAGCGAACACGGTGTCCCCGCTTCGATGCGCTGTCGGTCATCGCGCCTTGGGACGTTGACACGGAATGTGTTACTGATCGATGAGGCCGTGCTCAATCGCACAGGATCGAAAGTGCTCGCGCGGGACATTGAGCCGCTTGCGAATGGCCACGACGTGGTTGTATACCGTGCGACGGTTGATCCTGAGTCGCATGGCAATGTCCTTAACCCGTATGCCGTCCGCCATCATCTGAAATACTTTGAGTTGCTGAGCAGTAAGCCGAGCCTGGGGCGAGGTACCGCCCCGGCCGCCGCTGATGTAGAAATTCGCCAGATCGGCGGCAAGACCACCAGGGAAGACGCGATCGCGGGCGTGAGTCAGGTGATGCACGGCGGAGATCACCTCCAGCACTTCGCGGGCGTCAGCCGTCTTGGTCACGTACGCCGATGCGCCGGCTTCGTAGGCGCTGGCGATCGCGGCCAGGTGCTCGAACGCGCTCAATATCACGACCCGCCGTGTTTCGTCGGTCTTGATAATGGCCTTGATGAGGCGCGTACCGAAGTCGCCTGCCGGGGCGTGATCCACGACGTAGATCACCGGGCCGCCGACATCCAGCTTGTCTACGCAATCCGATGCTTCGGTCGCGGCGCCGACCACCGTCAGGCCTGCGCGGAGGAAAATGCCTTTGGCCCCGGCCAGCGTGATGGGAGCCGGATCGTAGACAAACACATTGGGTCCGCCGTTGTTCATCGGTAGACCCGGCTGGTGGGGATGTTCAGGCCATTAGGCGACACTTCGCCAGGGAACCGTTGCGAATGACAAAACCGAAAAGCCGGTGTTTCGTGCATCGTGTCGGTACCCATCGGAGAACGCCTGCCGGTCCCTACAGCTCAATGATCGGAGCAGTGCACCTGCGCGAGAACGGCAGCCGCGTGCTCGCGGGCCGACTCTCGGGTACGGTTGTTTTTGTCTTGCGCACCACCTGGCGCCACGACCCGACGGGAGCGCAAGAGCAGGTTCCAATTGTCCCGATGGCGCACGCGGGCGAACCGGGCCCTGGATTGGGCGATCACGTTTCGTTCTTCCGCGGACACTGCCTCTTGATTCTGCCGCACGCGGCCTCGTAACTCGGCGTATGACCGGCGCGCACAATGGCGCCGGGCCATTGTGAACACCCATCAGCGACAGATATCCCTGCTTATTCATCCGGGATCCGGGAGCGACCCGGTGCCCATACACGACTCTTGTATTCAGCAGGTGCCCCGGCATCGGGGGTCCGCTGATGTGCGTCCACAACGGCCAGTGTACTATTGATGGTTGTGCAATAGCCAACAAAAACAAGGCTCTCGATCGTCAATGCAATGGAGCGACGGTTCGATTGTCGATTG
>VYEH01000310.1:9251-9778 GCA_009843005.1 Pseudomonadota bacterium
CCCTTGGCGATAATCGTTGTCGGACTTGTCCTGATTTATTTTAGGATAACGAGAAAGGCGTGAGAGCCGGTCGGTGGAACGAGGTGGAAACCCACAGTGCGTTCTATCGGGACGCGGATATCGCCACGGCAACCATAAGCATCGCAACCCGGTAACCGCTCATTCATGCACCGCCTTGCTCCCGCTACTCTTGAGCGGGCGACAGCTCGACATCCCCCAACAGGCGGCCCTCGATAAGGCCGAGACTGCGCTACAGCTCAGACAAGTCGGACCGAATAACCTGATGGTCCGACACCATCTCTGTGCGGAAGGCGGACAGTTCCGAACGGACATCCAGAAACGATGCAAGCAGCAACCCGCCGAGAGTGACCCCCACGCCGATGATGGCCCAGAATTCAGCGCTCGGGCGTCGCTTGGGAAAATTTGCCACGTGGCCTCTGATGCCCTTCGATTTCAATGCGCTTACGATGATCACCAATGCGTAGTCTCGGCTCTACCGCCCGTCAATTGCGCACAACGGCCCAGAC
>VYEH01000266.1 GCA_009843005.1 Pseudomonadota bacterium
TCCGCCAGCACCCCCGCCCAGCGCAGGGGCCGGTTCCGGCGGCGCCGGGAGTCCGGCGGCTCCAGCGCCCGCGCGGCAGGCGGCCGTTCCGCCCACCCCGACTCCCGTCTCCACACCGCCCCCCGCGGCGCCCACCCGGACAACAACCGGTTCGATGGGCGCCGCACCGGCGAGTGCCGCGCAATCCGCGGCATCACGCCCATCGCCCGCGCCGCCGCCGTCCCTTGCCGTGCTGCCGGCCCCGACTTGGCAATGGCCCATTCGAGGGACGGTAGTGAGTCCCTATGGAGCCGCGCAAGGCACCGGAAGCGGTGTCGGTATCGGTGGGCAGCTCGGCGCGGATATACGGGCCTCGGCGGCCGGTCAGGTGGTCTACGCCGGGGACGGCCTGGCAGCCTACGGGAATCTCGTCATCATCAAGCACAACGATACGTTCCTGAGCGCATACGGACACAACGACGAGTTGGTGGTCGGGGAGGGTGATGCGGTCCGGCAGGGCGACGTGATCGCAAGAATGGGCATGGGCCCCGAACGCCAGCCCCAGGTGCACTTCGAGATTCGCCGCAACGGGACGCCCGTGGATCCCCTTGGGTACCTGCCCAACTGACGCTTATGGAATGAACAGCGCGGCCACCACCGAGCGGCCCTCGTGGAGCAGCACGTTGTACGTTCTGCAGGCGGCTGGCGTATCCATGATCTCCACGCCGATGCCGCGTTCGGCCATCAGCCCCATCAAGTCCGCCGCGGGCCTGCGCAGGGTCTCGCCGGTGCCCAGGATGACGATGTCCGGATCCGTCGCCAGGGCCGGTCCGAGGTCGTCGGGCTGCAGTTCCTCAGGGTTCGATACGGGCCAGTCGCGAACGATCCGATCGGCGGACACGATGACATGGCTGCGAAGCCACTCGTCGCCGATCCGCAGGCCGCCCCGCTGCCAGGCGCGGACCAGGTTTGCGTCGGCAGTTTCCCTGGTGAATTTGATCGGCTTCTCCGGTGGTGTGTGCTCGGCGATTATACGCCGCGGCGGAATCGCTCTACTGGCTGACGGGACGCACGATCGCGCGATGCGACGTTAGATGGCGCAACCCAGGATCATCCAGCGACCGCCGCTGCCGGGTTCGGAGCATTGGTCATGGCCCGAAGGTACCCATCACGTATTGCGCCAGGTCCTCACGCGCCGCATGATCGAATCTCCCGAGGACCTTGACCTCGCCCTGAAGCACCTTCGTCCCGTGGGCGAGTTCGACACCCTGGAGGACGGAGTGGACCTGTTGCTGCGCCATCGTCAGGGGCATGTCATCATCGTCGGGGATTTCGACTCCGACGGCGCGACAGGTGCCGCATTGCTGAGCCTGTGCCTGAGGGATTTCGGTTTCGAATCGGTCGACGTCTTTATCCCGGATCGCTTCAATCTCGGTTACGGGTTGACGCCGGCAGCGGTGGAGCGCATCAGAGGTCGTTCGCCTTCGCTCATCGTCACCGTGGACAACGGCACCAGCAGCCTGTCCGGGACCGCGGAGGCGCGGGATCGGGGCATCGACGTGCTGATTACCGACCATCACCTGCCCGGACCGGAATTGCCGCCCGCCAACGTCATCGTCAACCCGAACCTCCCCGGCAACCCGTTTGCCGGCAAGTGCCTTGCCGGCGTGGGCGTGGCGTTCTACCTCATGGCCACCCTGGGCAAGCGCCTGGGTTCGGCGGGACACGTGGCACGGTACCTGGACCTGGTGGCCATCGGGACCATGGCAGACCTGGTCAGGCTGGATCGCAGTAATCGCATACTGATCGACCAGGGCCTGGCCCGCATCCGTGCAGGACACTGCCGGCCAGGCGTGCTGGCGCTCTGCCAGAGCGCGAAGATCCCGAACTCGGCAATCACTGCGAGCCGCCTTGCCTACCAGATCGCACCCCGGTTGAATGCGGCGGGACGGCTGGACGACATGAAGGTGGGCGTGCGCTGCCTGATAACGGACTCCGACACGGAGGCGCTGCAACTGGCCAATCGACTCAACGAACTCAATCTGGAGCGCCGTGCCATCGGCGCGAAAATGGATTCGGAGGCCCTGGAGCAACTGGACACGGGATCTCTCGTGGACTCGACGGCATTGCCGCCGGTGGTTTGCATTTTTCAGGAGGACTGGCACGAAGGACTGGTGGGGCTGGTCGCTTCCCGGATCAAGCAACACTGCCATCGCCCGGCGTTCGCCTTCGCGCCGAGCGAATCCGGTGCGCTCAAGGGGTCTGGACGTTCGGTGCCCGGATTTCACTTGCGGGACGCATTGGTGGATGTGGATGCGGCGAAACCGGGCCTCATTGCCCGCTTCGGAGGGCATGCGATGGCTGCGGGCCTTACGCTGGATCGGGACGGGTTTGATGAATTCTGCGACGCGATTGAAGCGGTAGGGAACCGTCGGTTAGAGCCGGAACACCTTGCCGAGAAGGTCTTCACCGACGGTGAACTCGATGCCGGGGACATCACGCTGGAAGTCGCCACGTTGCTGCGGGACGCCGGTCCCTGGGGGCAGGGATTCCCGGAACCATTGTTCGAGGGTACTTTTCGGCTCATCGGGCAGCAGCTGGTGGGTGGTGCGCATCTGAGGATGCGCGTCGCGCCGAAAGGAGGGCGCAAACCGGTCAATGCAATCGCCTTCAAGCAACGACCCGGCAACTGGGCACCGGGGGATCGGCTGTGGCTCGCCTACCGGCTGGATGTCAACGAATACCATATGACTCCGGAAATTCAGCTCGTCGTGGAGCATATTCGGCCCTACAATGCGGGGACCGGCGCCGGATCCGAGTGATACGAATTTCCCGTTTGGTTACTGCAGGGGCCCAGGGAGAAATCGATGCCCATCGCAACACGGCTTACGTTCGTTTTCGCCGCGGGCCTGTTTCCGTGGTCCGTAGCATCCACGCACCACAGCACCGTCCTCTTCGATGGCGCCACCGTCGCAACTGTCGAGGGCGTTGTCAGCCGCGTCGCGTGGAGGAGTCCGCACATCTATTTCTTCGTCGAGACGACAGCGGAAAGTGGAGAAACCGTCGAATGGACGCTGGAGTCCGTTCCGATTCCGATCATGGTCCGCCAGGGATGGTTGGAGGACTCTTTGCAGGCCGGGGAGCGAGTGACGGTCGAGACTTATCCGCTCCGAGATTCCAATGAGCCGTATGGCTGGGTGCGCAGGGTCATCAAGGTGGACGGCACAATACTCGATCCCGGCGTGATCGGCAGTCCCGGCAGGGACCGCGGCATCGAAACCAATTGAGAGGTCCGCAGATGGCACTTCGACCCTTGCTTACCCGTGCAGGGACCCTGCGGAACGGGGTCATCCCGGTCGCACTGCTGGCGATATGCGTTCAGGTGATTCCATCGGGCGCTGTCGCTCAGGGCATGGCGTCGGCGGTGCCCGGTCTGTCCGGCGTATGGGATCGGCGGGGCATTGTCGGGGAAACCAGGCCGATGCAGCTGACGGCTCGAGCGATCGGTTTCGGGCAGGCGTTCGATGAAGTCCTGTCGCCACGATACGACTGCAGTCCGGCCGCTGCGCCCTTCATCATCCGGGATCCGTACAACTTCTCCGTGGAGCAACTGGAGGATCGGGTCCTGTTGCGCTACGAGAAAGACGACGTCCTCCGCACGGTCTGGTTGCGGGGGTTCGAACATCCCGAACCGGGTCCCTACGACTTCACGATCCAGGGGCACTCGGTGGGGTGGTACGAGGGCGACCGACTCATCGTCGAGACGACCAAGTTCGTGTTCGATCCCATCGGACTGGCAAATACCGGAAATGTACCGTCGTCCACGCTGAAGAAGGTCACCGAGCGCTACTGGCGTGACGGGAATTCACTGATGGCGGAAGTGACGACCGAGGACCCGCTGATACTGAGTGAGCCTTATGCGTTCCGTTTCCGGTGGGAACTCACGGAGGTCGGGCTCGAGTCCTACGATTGCGACCCGGAACTGGCGAGATTTCCGGCCCGCTTCCAACCATCGAACTACCGGGATCCGGACTGGGTGCGTCTGCCCAGCCAGCCTCCGACCGTGAACCCGTAACAGCGGATCGCGTTTGCGCTATCATTCGCCGCCATCCGCACTCCGGAACCCGGCACATGGAACTCGGCCAGATCGCATTGAAGATCGACGACCTCAAGGGGCGTTGCGGCGCCCTCAGGGGGTATCTTTGACTACGATGGCAAGCGGGAACGCCTCGCGGAGGTCGAGAGCGCGCTGGAAAATCCGGAAATCTGGGGCGATCCGCAACGGGCCCAGTCGCTGGGCAAGGAACGGGCCGGCCTGCAGGCCGAACTGAGCGCGCTCGACCGGATCGGCCGGACGCTGGACGAGGCGGCGGAACTGAAGGTCCTGGCCGAATCCGAAGGTGACGACGATATCCTGGCCGACGTGGCCGACGAACTGGCCGGTACCCAGCGGGAAATCGAACAACTCGAATTCCGGAGCATGTTCTCGGGCAAAATGGACGCCCACAATGCCTACCTGGACGTGCAGGCGGGCTCCGGCGGCACCGAAGCCCAGGACTGGACGGAAATGCTTCTGAGGATGTACCTGCGCTGGGCCGAGAGCCGCGGATTCGCCAGCGAGGTGCTGGAAGTATCGCCGGGGGAAGTCGCTGGCATCAAGAGTGCGAGCGTGCTGTTTCAGGGCGACCACGCCTACGGCTGGCTCAGGACCGAGCCCGGCGTTCACCGGCTGGTGCGCAAGTCGCCGTTCGATGCCGGGCACCGCCGCCATACGTCGTTCGCTGCGGTCTTCGTCTCCCCGGAAATAGAGGACGACGTCGACATCGAGATCAATCCGTCCGACCTGAGAATCGACGTCTACCGGGCCAGCGGCGCAGGGGGGCAGCACGTCAACAAGACCGAATCGGCGGTCCGCATCACTCACTTGCCCACCGGCATCGTGGTCCAGTGCCAGAACGACCGCTCCCAGCACAAGAACCGCTCCACGGCCATGGGGCAACTGCGCGCGAAGCTCTACGAACGGGAGCAGCAGCGCCGCCGGGAAGAAGCGGAGTCACTGGAGCAGGGCAAGGCCGACATCGGCTGGGGAAGCCAGATTCGTTCCTATGTTCTGGATCAGTCCAGGATCAAGGATCTTCGCACCGGGGTTGAAAGCGGCAATACGGGCGCGATACTGGACGGCGCCATTGACGCATTTCTGGAGGAAAGCCTGAAACAGGGCCTGTAGACGCGATGGATGAATCCACGGCAAACGGCCGCCTCCCCGAGAATCGGCTGATCGCGGAACGGCGCGAGAAGCTGCGCCGCCTGCGCGACGCCGGCGACGCCTACCCCAACGACTTCCGGAGGGATGCGCTGGCGGATGCCCTGCAGGCGGAATTTTCAGGCCACACCGGGGAGTCTCTCGAGGCGGATCCCGTGCGGGTTTCCGTGGCCGGCCGGATGATGAGCAAGCGGGTCATGGGCAAGGCGAGTTTCTGCCATATTCAGGACCGGTCGGGGCGAATCCAGTTGTTCGTCGAGCGCGACCGGGTCTCGCCCGAAATCTACCAGGCATTCAAGACCTGGGACGTTGGAGACATCGTCGGCGCCGCCGGAAACCTGTTCAAGACCCGCACCGGCGAGCTTTCGGTTCGGGTGCAAGACCTGCGGCTGCTCGTGAAGTCGCTGCGGCCCCTGCCCGAGAAGTGGCGCGGCATCGCCGACCGGGAACTCAAGCTGCGGCGCCGGTACGTGGACCTGCTGATGAGCGGGGAAACCCGCCGGGTGTTCGGGATTCGCACGCGCACGGTGCGGTTCGTTCGCGGGTTCCTCGACGCGCTGGGCTTTGCCGAGGTGGAGACACCGATGATGCACCCCATCCCCGGCGGTGCGATCGCCCGGCCGTTCGCGACCCATCACAATGCGCTGAACCTGGACCTGTACCTGCGAATCGCGCCGGAACTGTATCTGAAACGGCTGCTGGTGGGCGGCCTGGAACGCGTCTACGAAATCAACCGCAGCTTCCGCAACGAAGGCATCTCCACGCAGCACAACCCCGAGTTCACGATGCTTGAGCTGTACCAGGCCTACGCGGACTATGCGGACCTCGTCAAACTGACCGAGACGCTGGTGCGGGAAGCCGCCCGTACGCTTCTTGGAACCGCGAAGGTCGACTACCAGGGTCGGATATTCGATCTGGGCCATTCGTTCGAGACGCTGACCGTGGAAGATGCCCTGGTGCGCCACAATCCGGAACTTGCCGGCGATCTGCGGAACGCGGACCGCCTGCGCGAGGCGTGCGAGCGCGCCGGTATCGACAGCCGGCCGGAAGACGGGGCCGGCAAACTGCAGATCGAACTGTTCGAAAAGACCGTGGAACGGCACTTGGACGGCCCTGTGTTCATCACCCGCTATCCGGCCGAAGTCTCGCCCCTGGCGCGGCGCAACGACGCTGACCCGTTCGTCGCCGACCGGTTCGAGCTGTTCATCGCGGGTCGGGAGCTGGCCAACGGTTTCTCCGAATTGAACGACCCGGAGGACCAGGCCGAAAGGTTCCGCCAGCAGGCCCGGGCCAAGTCCATGGGCGATGAGGAAGCGATGTACTACGACGACGACTACATTCGCGCCCTGGAGTACGGTATGCCGCCTGCCGCAGGGCTCGGCCTGGGCATCGACCGGCTGATCATGCTGCTCACGGATTCGCCCTCCATACGCGACGTCATTCTCTTTCCGCACCTCAAGCCAGAGGCGAAGTGACGTTTCGGCATACGGCGATGGTCGCGGGTATAACCGCGCTGTGCGCGCTGCCGGGTCCGGGTGCGGCGCAGGAAGCGGGGCCGGACGCCGATGTCCTGAAGTCCGTCCGCATGGTGCGTGCGGACACGCCGCCGGTGATCGACGGGCGCCTCGACGATGCCGTGTGGGCGCGGGCGGCCGTCGTTGACGATTTCCACCAGTCGCGCCCCATCGAGGGCGCCGAGCCGAGCGAACGTACCGAGATCTACCTGCTCTACGACGACGAAGCGCTGTACATCGGCGGGCGCTTCTGGGACAGCGAGCCCGGTCTGATCGCCGCCAGCACCCTGCGGCACCGGTCGCTGCGGCTCGGCGACGACGACCGCATCGCGATCGTGCTGTCGCCCTTCAACGACCGGCGCAGTGGCTACAAGTTCGAAACCAACGCCAACGGCGTCAAGCATGAAGCGATCTACCAGAACGTCAGCCAGAACCTTCCGGTGTGGAATACGATCTGGGACGTGGCGTCCACCGCCGACTCCGAAGGCTGGGCCACTGAGATCGCGATTCCCCTGAAGTCGATTTCCTTCGATCCGGACAACGACACGTGGGGAATCAACTTCTCCCGTGCGGTGCGCCGCAAGGGGGAGGAAATCTCCTGGGTTTCCCGTAATCGCACCTACAATCCCAGCATCGTCGGCATCGCGACCGGCCTTGCCGGCCTGGAACAGGGGCTCGGGCTGGATATCGTGCCCTCGGTTGCCCTGAATCGGCGCAGGCACTTCGACAGCGCCAGCGAATTCCCGAACGAAATTGCGGGCGCAGTCCCGGGCGAGAATCCGGGCGGCATCGCGGGCGATTCGTCCAGAACGCGGCCCTCGCTGGATCTGTTCTACAAGGTCACTCCCTCGCTGAACGCTGCGCTGACGCTGAATACCGACTTCTCCGCCACCGAGGTCGACTCCAGGCAGGTGAACCTGACGCGATTCAACCTGTTCTTCCCGGAGCAGCGGGCGTTCTTTCTCCAGGACACCGACATCTTCGAATTCGGCCGCATCGGCGGGCGAACTTCCGACGGTAACCGTTCCGCATCGGGGGCCAGCCTGCAGAATGGCAGGCCGTTCTTTTCCCGGCGCCTGGGGCTAAGCGCTACGGGCCAACCCGTGGACCTGGATTATGGCGGCAAGCTTAGCGGGCGACTCGGTCCCTGGAGCGTCGGCGGACTGGCCGTGCGGCAGGCCGAATTCGGCGACGTCGGCAGTAGCGATGTCTTTGCGGGCCGTGCCTCCCTGAGCATTCTCGAAGAGTCCGCCCTGGGTTTCATCGTCACCGAGGGCGACCCCAATTCCAACCTCGGCAATTCCGTTGCGGGCGTGGATTTTCGCTATCTCAACAGCCGGCTGGGCAACAGTCGAGTCCTGGAGGCCGACGCATGGTTCATGGAGTCCGACACGGAGGGGTTGAGCGGGGACGACCGCGCCTTTGGCCTGGGACTGCGGGCGCCGAATCGATCCGGCCTGCGCTGGGGTCTGGCGAGCAAGGAAATCCAGAAAAACTTCAATCCGGCACTCGGTTACGTCAACCGGTCCGGCATTCGGGACCAAACGGCGGATGTCGGCCACACGCACTATTTTTCAGGCGGGCCGGTCGCTTCCTGGTTCGCAGGCATTGACGTTCAACGCATCGAACGGCTGGACGGCGGGCTGCAGACCCAGGTGATCACGGTCACGCCGCTTCAGATCGACGGGCGTTCCCGGGACGGGTTCGTCATCCAGCATCAATCCACCGATGAGGTCCTGGCGCGTCCATTCCGAATCCACCGCGACCCCTCGGACGCCTCGCGCCAAATCGTCATCCCCGAAGGGCGCTACTCGTTCGACGAATACGTGGTCACGGCCTCCAGCGGCAGTCACCGGAAACTGGCCGCTGGAGTGAACTACCGGTCAGGCGACTTCTACGGCGGGGAACGCGTCAACTTCGCCACCACCGTTGCCTGGCGGCCGACAAGGAACTTTACTTTCAGGCTCGCCTACGACTGGAACGACATCAGGCTCCCCCAGGGCGCCTTCGTCACCCGCCTTTCCCAGTTGACGACGGAAGTTGCGTTCAACTCGGACCTGTCGTGGATCAACCTGGTGCAATACGACAACGTCACCGAAGAGGCCGGCATCAACAGCCGCCTGCACTGGGTGCTGCAAGACGGGCGCGAGGCATACCTCGTACTGAACCACAACCTGCAGGACTATGATCGAGACAACTCGTTCGACGAAACTCTCTCGGACCTCAGCCTGAAGGTGAACTATACGTTTCGATTTTAGTTTCAAGCATTCGATACGATGCCGGCTGAAACCGGGCGCCTCTTGAATATCGTGTATAACTCACGAACTGTGGGCGGTAGCCGCAGCCTGCCAGGCGAAGAAGGAGACTTGATTGAATTTCCTGGAATTCCTTGAGTCAACCGCCTTCTCGGAGTGGGTGCTGATTTCCATGCTCGGGTTTCCGACCCTGATCGCCTTTCATTCGATCGGGATGGCCGTTGCTGCCGGGCTGACGATCGTTGTGACCTTGCACCTCTACCGCTTCTTCCCGGGCATTCCCGAATCGAAGCTGCCCGGAATTCTCCGCATCGCGATGTGGGGTTTCATGCTGAACCTGGTCACGGGGCTCGCAATCTTCGTACCCCGCGGGACCGAGTACATCACCAACATCACCTTCCTGGTCAAGATGCTGCTGGTATTGATCAGCGCAGCAATTCTCGTATGGCTCAAGTCGCATTTCACCAATATCGCGAATGGCTTCGGGGATGTATACGCCAGCGTCCGGGCCCGTAGCCTGTCCCTGGTGTGCAGCGCGACCTGGATCGGCGGCATCGTCACCGGCCGCCTGATTGCCTACGTCGGGACGATCTACTGATGGGCCTGGAAAAACTGGGCTGGCTCGCCGACACCGCCCTGGGGATGTGGGTCATCTCGTCGGCCGCCATCTGGCCGACGCTCGAATGCATCCACTTCGTCAGCCTGTGTTTC
>VYEH01000242.1 GCA_009843005.1 Pseudomonadota bacterium
GCCACAATGGTTTCAACCAGATAGAAGAGCCCGAATACCAGAACGGTACCGTCGAGCATCTTAACCTGCGCGTTGCCCTTCAGCCGGTGGATCTGAGATGGGACGTCGCCCTATATGCGGACAATGCAACCGATAACCGGCGCTTCCTGACGGTGGCCAGCGATGCGTTGGGTTATGACGAGAATATCCTCGTCACACGGGTGCAGGGCGCTACCTACGGTGTCCAGGCGCGATGGAACTTCGGTAACTGACGTCGCGGCGTTTTCGACGCTTGCGCTGATCTGCGCTCCGGTCTGGACGCCGGTTACCGGCCCGGCGGCCTGTCGGTGACCGTCTCGGCCACCGGCGGGTAGATCGGCGGGCGATCGTCCGGTTCGACCTGGGGGCCGCTGGGGCCGTCGTAGTTCTCCGGCGGCGGCGTGCCGCCCAGCATCGGCGCGATGTCGATGGTATCGATATAGGCAAGCAACCGCGCGGTTCGCTCCGCCTCGCCTGCCGCCAGATCGCTGGACTCCGACGGGTCGTCGAGGATATTGAAGAGTTCGACGGAGAATTCACCGGGCGTATCCGGTAACGGACGCAGCGAACGGATCAGTTTCCATCCCTCGTCGATGACCGCGATTCGCGGGCCGGCCGGCGTGGCGGAGGTGATGACGATGGGTCGGTCGCGCTGAGGTTCGGCCGAGCCATGGATTGTTGGCCACACGTCGACCCCGTCCAGATCGCTGTCCGCAATATCCGTGTGTCCCGCTACCGACAGCAGCGTCGGTATCCAGTCGTACACGGTAACAATGGCTTCCATCGTCCGGCCCCCTTCCAGGCGCGAGGGCCAATGCAGCAGAGCCGGCACCCGAATGCCGCCCTCGTACAGCGACATCTTGTTCCCTCTCAAGGGTTCGTTTACCGAACCGGCCCTGAGTTCCCCGCCGTTGTCGCTGACAAACACGATCAGCGTGTCGTCGGAGTCCGGTCTGAGGGCAACGGCGGCGAGCACCTCGCCGATCGCTGCGTCCATCTCCGTGATCATGGCGGCGAGACGGCGGCGGTTGAAATCGGCGATGTCGGCGTAGGCCTGCACGGAATCCTCCGGCGCCTGCAGCGGCGTATGCGGGGCGGTGAACGACAGGTGCATGAAATACGGCGCATCGCCGTCGTATCCCTCGATCAGACCGATGGCCTCGTCCCTCAACAGGTGGGTGACGTAGCCTTCCTCGTCGAGCGCTTCGCCGTTGCGCTCCCAGTCCGGAACGCGATTGAGTGCATGCGTGTAGTAATTGATTTCTCCGCCGTTAGCGCCGTAGAAGTGGTCGTAGCCACGGTTGAGGGGATGCTGGTCATGGTAGTGGTGGCCCAGGTGCCACTTGCCTACCAGCCAGGTGGTATACCCCGCTTCTTTCAGGTATTGGGGCAGGATCCTTTCTTCGCGCGGTAGCCCGAAATCCTCCCAGGGCGCGATCGGGGCGATCGTCCCCAGGGTCACCGCGCGCTTGCCGCTGTAGAACGCGGTTCGAGTCGGCGTACAGGACGGGTGTGTGTAGTAACGGTCGAGGCGAATGCCCTCGGCCGCGAGTCGGTCAAGGGTCGGCGTCCTTATTTCGGCCCCGTTGTAGCCGACGTCGCCCCAGCCCAGATCGTCTGCCATGATCAGCAGGATGTTGGGGCGCTCCTGGCCAGTGGCCGCGCACGCGGCAAGGCCCAGTACTGCGGTGAGGGCGACATGCGCCTGCGGCCGCGCCTTCACGCGATGACCTTCGATGGCGGTACATGGTGCATTTGACCTTCAATCACCGTGCGCAATTCAGTCGCCATTGGATACCCCTCGCCGATTCGTTAGTCTTGGTGCCGAAGCAGAAGCGCCGGGCGAATCACCATTCGATCCTTGCCGTCGCGTTGCGCAAGAGTCTAGGGTTTGCCGACGACCTGGGCAAATCGCAATTGAAGGGAGGCTCGACATGAAGGTACGGATCGGAGTCGTAACGCTGCCATTGCTGATGACGCTTGCGGCCGCCTTTGCCCAAATTACCCAGCCGGAAATATCGGTACAAAGCTACGACGACCTGCCCGTCAACGACATCGCGCCAGGCGTGCATACCCGCTTCGTGGTGGGCGACACCGTCATGCTCAACCGAGTACTGTTCGACGAGGGCGCGATGTCGCCATTGCACAATCATTCGGAGGAGCAGATCGTGACCCTGATCAGTGGCCGGATGCGGGTCGCCTCCGGGGAGCAGGAGTACATTCTCGAACCCGGCGACGTGGTGGTCTTCCCCGCTTACGTGCTGCACCAACTGGAGGCGCTGGAGGAGAGCGTCACCATCGAAACGCTGGGCGCCGGCGGGCACATCTGGCGCGGCGATACGGTCCGGTCGATAACGGCAGGGGAGTGAGCGCCACGTACGGATAAGTATGCTCTTTGAGTTTATTCGAGCGGCGGCGGCGCACCGATCAGACGCCCTGGGCCGAATCCCTCGACCATGAATGTGTCCTCGAGCGCCTCAAACTGATGCTCGGCGTAGGACTCGACGACAACGACGTCACCCGGTCCGGCCGTGTACTCGCCATCGGCCCCCATCACTCGCAGTAGCCCGCTGATAACGACGATCAGTTCTTCTTCGGGATGGTTGTGATGCGGCGACTTGCCGCCTTTCTGCAGCATCGTTTGCGATATCGTGATCGACGCGGATTGCACCGGCTGAGCTGAGACAAGTTCGTTGACCTGCAGGGTTGGCAGCCGTTCGGAAGTAACTATCTTCACCGCTGGCGGCACAATCTGCTGCATGCGATTTTCCTGCGCGACAGATATGCCGGCCAGGAATGCAGCTGAAAGAATGATCGAAAGAAATCTCAGTAAATTCATGTTGCAACTCCGAGTTGGCAATCAAGCTCAAAAAGCTGGGCTTCGACTTTGCTAAATGCTATTGCGCTTCGCTCTGGTTCTGGCATTTGTCCGCGCTGTCAAAGAATATCACGTCGTATAGGGAGTAGACGTTCAGCCATTCAGTGGTGCGAGACGCCGCCGTCCACCAGCAGCGTCTGACCCGATATGAAGGCGCTGTCGTCGGAAGCGAGGAAGAGCAAGGTGCCCGTGAGATCTGAGGGGAACTGGTCCCGCTGCACGATGCGTGACGCAATCACGTGCTCGCGCACCTTGCTGCCGACTACGGTCTCCATCTGGCCGGCAACCGCGGGGGTCATGGTAAGCCCCGGGCAAATCGCATTGACGGTGACGCCGGTGCCGCTGAGTTCCCGGGCCAGGGAGCGCGTAAAGCCGATCACCGCACCCTTGGATGCGACGTAGTGCGCGGTCAGCGGTATGCCCTCGAAAAAACTGCTGGAAGAGATGTTCACGATACGACCGTAACCGCGGTCGCGCATCCCCGGCGCCACGGCCTTGCAGCATTGCCACTGCCCCTTGACGTTAACCCCGAGCACTCGATCCCACTCCTCGTCCGAGATCTCGTCGAAGGGCTTCATGGGGGGCAGGATGCCGGCGTTGTTGACGAGGATGTCGACACGGTCGAAGGCCGCCAGGGCAGTGGCCACCATTTCGCCCACGCTTTCGGCATCGGTTACGTCAGTCCGTACGGCGATCGCGTCGGGGTCAACCTGTCGAAGCCGCGCCAATGCCGCATCGTCCGGACTCAGGTCGGCCGCGACGATCCTTGCGCCTTTCCGCGCGAGCGCGAGGCAGAATTCATTGCCGATGCCGCCTGAAGCACCGGTGACGATGGCGACGCGATCCTTGAGTCTGATGGCGGATTCTCCTGCCGAGTCTGTTGAAGCGTGCGAAGTCTAGCAGTCCTCAGGGCGTTCCGCCTTCCGCCCTTGCGAACTGACACAGGGACGTATGGGCAACTTGACAGTCGTAAAGTCAACCACTAGTTTTCAGGTAACGACGATAAGGTTGGTTACCGCAATGAATCGACTGATCGCCAGGGGCCTGGCGTCCGTAAACATGCCGCACAGGTCGACAGGCGTCCGTTCATTCATGTACCCAATGACGCGTAATCAGAAATATTAATCGTTAAATCAATGTGTTGTGCGTATCGTCGTCGGTGCTCGCCGTATACTTCGTAGTACTGTTGTTTCCGGGACACGAAACCAGAGGTAGTGATGGAAAAGAAGCTTAACGATCTCTTTCAGCAGTTTTTTCGAGGCCGTCTCGATCGTCGGGATTTCCTGACGCGTCTGGCGGTCATTCCGGGCGGCGTGGCCGCAGCTTCCGCAGCGTTGCCACTGCTCAATTCCCCCAAGGCCAGGGCCCAGATGTTCATCAGGGGCGGAACCTACTCCATGGCGGAACGCGATCGCCGCTGGGCCAACATCCGCAGGATGATGTCGGAGAACGGCTACGAGTGTCTGATAGTGCCCAAGGGCATGGGGGACGGCATCAACTTCCTGCAGCACGCGGAGTATGTCTCCAACGCGTTTTTCATGACTCCTGGGGCCGTGGTTTTCCCGCTGGAAGGCGAACCCGCCGTGGTCGGTGCCATGCCGTCTCCCAATCCCTGGATCCAGCAGACCACCCGCAAGTGGTTCGAGGGCGGCGAGCAGACGCCCATCGGGGAACTGATCGTCGATTTCGTCAACGAAATGGGACTCGCCAACGGCAATATCGCCGTCGTGGGCACCCAGGCCGCCGTCGAGGGGTTGAACGAATTCATCAATGAAGGGTTCGTGAAGTACGCGACCTGGGCCACGGTCATGGCCGGCCTGCCGGAAGCCACGTTCACCGACATCACGCCGGAATTTGCCGAACTGGTCATGGTCAAGGGCGAGGAGGAGCAGGCCAACATCATCGGAGCGGCGCAGGTGGGCGAGGGATTGCACGCAATGTTGCTCGCCACGATCGAGGTCGGGCTGGCCGCCAGGGAAGTTCGGGTCGCGGTCGCCGAGTACCTGATCCGCAACGACGCCGCGTCCGACGTTCAGGCGTTGGAACTGGCCCCCGGACCGATTCGTGACGGTCAGGTCATCAACTCCGAATACGGGATCATCGCCTCCGGCGGGTATGCTCAGGTGACCCTTTGCGTCGCCTGCGGTTCGGTCAGCGACCAGACGGAAGAACTGGCTGAAATCGCCCACGCTTCCATGGACTACGGCGCGGCGAATCTGCGGGCCGGTGCCCGCTTCGGCGACGTGATCGCCGGCATGGAAGAGATCGTCATGCGCGATGGCGTCTGGCACGGTTTCCCGCAGATTCACGGTCTCATGCCCATGTTCATGGCCGGTCCCGTCTACAACGCTCCGCCGCCGTTCCAGCCCTCGAAAACCATCGGCGCCGACATCGAAGTCAAGCCGGGCATGGCGTTCAGTTTCGAGCCGGGCGCGCGCCTCGGGATCGGTCCGGGCAGCGGTCACGTGAAGGTAGGCGCTACCTCAATCGTCACCGAGTCGGGGCTGGATATCCACAACGAGCTCGGGGTGCGGATGCAGCGGATCGGCTGAGCCATTCGATGACAACGATGGGATATTCGCGATCGGGTGCGTCGGCGCAGGATAGAGCCAAGGCTCAGAGACCCACCATCTCCAGCAGTTCGGCCGGATAACGGCGGCGGGCTTCTGCATGTAACGGCTGCACCGCTGCCACGAATTCGGTGCGCGCCTCCGGCGATAGTTCCACGATCTCACCGCCCGCCTCGCGTATCGTCATTTGTGCCTCCAGTTCCTCCTCGTCCTTGAGTTCCCGCTGTAGGGTGACCGCCTCCCGGGCCGCGGCCCGCACGGCTGCTTGAACGTCCTCGGGCCAAGCGTCGAAGGTCGGTCGATGGACGAATATCGGGCGTGACAGATAGGAGTGAAACGTCGCGGTGTGGTAGCGCTGCAAGGGATAAATGTTGTAGGTCACCGCGTTCGCAAAGGGATTCTCCTGACCGTCCAGTTCACCGGCACGAATCGCCTCGATGCCCGCTGTCAGGTCAACGGCGTGGGCTTCGGCGCCAAGCAGTTCGAACGTGCGCCTCTGGGCGCCCAGCACTCGAATCTTCAGACCGCGCAGGTCATCCAGGGTCTCCACCGGGCGGACGTTATTGGATACGTGGCGAAAACCGTTCTCGAAGTAACCCAGGATTCGATAGTTGTAGGCCGCTTCGAGACTCGCCGTGGCCGACTCCCCCAATGGGCCGTCCATGGCTGCTCGAGCGGAAGCGTTGTCGGCGAACAGGAAGGGCAGGGCGGCCAACGCAAGTTCCGGCACATCCGTCATCGAGACGTAACCGGCGCTGAGTATGCCGGCGTCCACCAGCCAGCGCAGGTCGCCGCCGCCGTAACCGATCTCCAGGACGTTGTAGAGGTAGTCGACCTCCAGGCCGGCCACGGATTCGAGCCGATCGCCGATGTGGGTCAGCCCCCGGCTGAAGCTGGTGGTGGATGGCGAGTATCCGGCCATGCGTACGCGCCCGGAAAAGCCCGCCGCGCCCGATGGCGGGGGCTGTTGAGCGTTTACGGCGGAGGAACCGAGCATCGCAGCCAGGCCGCTCGCGCCTGCCATCGTCGCCCCCTTCAGAAAACGTCGCTTTGAGGGGTCTGTATTCATGAGAATGTCGCCAGGTTATTCCGTATTCGTGAAACTCAGTCCTGGGTTCCGAGCATGGTTTCGTAATCCTTTCCCATGACTTCGGTTACCGGATGATCCGAGAGTACATCGGCGGACATGAGCCGTTCACGCGCTACGATCTTCTCTGCTATGGCCAGCGCCTTCCCGGCGATGTCAGCCGGCACAAAGACCACCCCGGTGCCGTCGGCGATAACCAGGTCGCCGGGCGCGACAGCAACGTCCCCGACCCGAATCTCGACATTGGTTGCTGCCTGGTGGATCCGGCCCCGGGCCGTGCGCGGAGTGGTGGAGCGGGAGAAAACCGGCAGCCCGATTCGCTCGTATTCGTCGATATCGCGCGCCGGCCCCTCGACGATGACCCCGCGAATGCCCTTGTGATGCGCCGCCGTGGCGAGAACCCCGCCCCAACCGGCGGCCTCGATACCGGTGCGCTGTTCGACAACGATGACGTCCAAAGCGCTCGATTCCACGATGGTTTGCGTACCCAGATGGCTCCCTGACCCGCCTTCCGGTTTACCGGCGGCCAACTTGATCGTACGCACGCACCCGGTGATTGTCGCGTTGGTTGAGCGCCGCTTGAGGCCGCTGACCGCGCCGCCCAGACCAAGGCTGTCGAGTGCATCCGAGACCGCGCAGGTGTCCAGAGCGGCCAGTCGATCGACAAGCGATGAGCAATCCATCAAGTCCAGGCAATCATGCCCTGGGCCGTGCCGGTTCCGGCTTCCGACCGGTAGCATGGCTGGTAGGTCAACGGGTCGCCGGTCAGTTCGGTGCCGAACAGGCAGCCGGCCGCGGAAATCCAGTTTCTCAATTCCGAAGTCCCGTCCATGAGCAGATTCTGCGGCAGGGCGCAGAGCGGCTCCGGGTCGCGATCGGCAATGGCCTTGAAGAACAGTTCGTCGATCTCCGAGTTGATGACGAAGTGGCTCATGCCTCCGGAACCGCATACGGCCACGCGCAGGTCGCTGTCCCAGTCGGCGATCGCCCGACCCACCATCTGGCCGAATTCGAAGCACCGGGTCGCGGTGGGTTGGTTGGGCGGAAAGAACGTGTTACAGATCAGCGGCAGGGTGGGTACGACCTCGTTTTCCATCACCCGCCGAAAGATCCAGGTAAACGAGTGGGGCGTGCCGTGGTGCCAGGCCTCGGGGTTTGTCGGCCAGTGCAACGACCAGGACAGGTCGAAGCGGCTGCGGTGGCCTTCTTCCATCACCCGCTGCGCCAGTTCCGGCAGGCCCGGGTAGGTCACCGTGTCGTGGGGCCGGTAGGCCCACTCGGATTGCAGAATCCCGGGCGGCAGGCGCTGTTCCTGTTCTTCGCTCAGGGGGCCATGATGGAGCGTCTCGCCGCCGAACACCGTGAACATCGGGGTGATGTCCTCGTGGAAACACTCCCGCTGGTCGTTGCCGAAGATGACGCAGACGTCGGGACTGACTTCCCGCCAGGTTTTCGCGAGACTCCCCACGGCCTCCTGACAGGCGTCGTAGCGCACCTGCATGGCCTCGATCGCACTCTCCGCGCCAAGGTTTTCGCCGCGGCGGAGCTCGATCAGCTCGTCGAAGTCATATTGTTTGCCCTTGAACCAATGCCTGCGCATTCGGTCGGCCGGCAGGCGCAGTTCCCACTCGTCAGGCGTGGTGTTGAGTTGCGGTCCATGGGCCGTGTAGATGCCGAGAACGATTTCCGCCACTAGTCTTCCTCCGTCAGGTTGCACCGGGCGCCGAGGCAAAGCAGCTCGGTGCCGTCTTCAATCAGCGCCCGGTTGAGATACACGACTCGGTCGCGCCGGCCGGGCCACCCGGTAATCGTAACCAACTGGCCCAGCGAAAACTGCTCGGTCTGGAATCCGGCGCGCCGCATGGTGTTGATGGCGCCCATCTCCACAAGCCATTCCACCGTGCTGCCATGGTCGTTGGTTACGTCCATCCGAAAATGTGAATGGGGATTGAGCCACTTAATCTCAGTGAGCACACCGGTGATTGAAATGTCACGCGCCGTGTCGAAATTGACCGGCACCGAATGGTGCGCGAACGCGCCTGCGGCGAGCAGCGTAGCCGCGAATAGCGGAACCGCAGTGGTATACGGGCGCAGTCCGCGGCAGATGGGATTTGTGTGGTTTGCGGTACGCATGGTCAATTTGGAGCGACTACGGCGGCATCCTCGGGCGTACACCCGTACTCCAGCAGTTCAAAGTCCGACCTGGAATAGGGGATGGTAACCACCAGCGGCTCGCGATAGTAGGCAGGATCCAGATGGGTTGTCTCTATGGTCAGCACGTCGCCTTCGCGGCTGATTCGCTCGACTGTGTGCATCCGCCTGCTCTGGGGCGTCCCAGCCCATTCCGCCATGGTTGATACGTAGCCCGGTGCGAAATCGATGGTATCGATGACCAATGTGGCGCCGTCGTACCAGGCGGTCGAGCGGCCCAGCGCGGGCATACCCTCGATATGGGAGCGCTCGGGGTCGGGATCGTTCGGGTCCGTCAACGGCACGATTCTGTCGATGTCCATCCACTCGTACTGCAGCCGTACATGGTCTTCGGCCTGGGTAATTCTCACCAGAACGTTGGGGTTGAGCCAAATTCTTGTCCAACTCGCACCGATACAGTCGTACGCGGGATCGTCGCGGGCAAAATCGTAGTTGTCGAATGCTCGCTGCCCGGCATCGGTAAAGACCCATTCGCCGAATTCGATGCTGCCTTCCCGAATCCAGTTCGCCGACAATTCCGGCGTTTGGGCGGCACTGGTATTCACGAAAAAACCAACAGTGCAAAGCGCAGCCGCGGCCCGTTGCGTTCCCGGGGCACGCCTGCTCTGCGGTGTGCCGCTCGCGCCGCTGCATCGGCGGTCTGCTAGACAATTCTTCACAGATCGCAACATGGCAAGCTACTGAATTTCGATCGGTTTACGGCCCATTCGCGCACCCGGCGCACCTGTCTCGACGGAGGGTTATAGTAAAGTATTAATCCGTACCCGTCCCGGGAGATCCAGATGGCGGCCGCGCGCGAAAACGAACTCATCAACAACTGGCCGATCATTGCCGTGACCTTCCTGTTGGTGTTCTTCACCTTTGGGGTACCCACGTTTTCCCTGCCGTTCATCTACGCCGGCGCCATGGAGGAATTCGGCTGGAACCGGCAGCAGGCGACGGCGCTTGCCACCGCG
>VYEH01000083.1 GCA_009843005.1 Pseudomonadota bacterium
CTGGGCGGGCTAAAATCGGCGCGGGGCGCCCCGGGCCACCGTTGGCCCCGCGCCGCGAACACGACGCGCGCGAGCGCCCTCCACACGCACCCTACAGGTGAACCAAGTTGCGTAGGAAGATAGGGCATCGCGGGCGTGGGCTAGGTATTACTGCTTTGCCAGGCGGTGCGGCCTACGAAGAAGGGGCCGAGGCTGTCGAGGTACTGGGAGGTTTGTTCGGTCTTGCGCATGTCCTGGACTACGGCGGAGAGGGGGAACAGGTTTGGCCCGAGGAGGCCGATGACGAAGTCGTTATCGTGCTTGTCAAGGCCGTGGCAGGCCAGGCGGACGTCCGCGGCGAGTCCGGCGACGCCGTAACGGCGGCCGATGGAGCCGTGCTCGGCGAGGATCTGGCGTTGTTTGTCCTGGGGCAGGACGTAGAAGCTCTTGGAACGCTGGAGGGGATACCAGACGGCCCAGGTGAATGAGGGGTTGAGGACCTTGGAGCGCGGTTTCACCAGCAAGGTGTCTTCCAGGTCCGGCTCGTAGCCGATGGAGTAGGTGCGGCCCAGCATGTCGAACTCGCCCTTGTGGTTCATCCCTGTGAAGGGCGGCCGGTTGAAGGTGTCGCGCAGCGTCGTCGCGAAGAATTCAGGGTCCTCGGTCATCGCCATGACGCCGATGCCGGTGGGGTCGTTGGTGTCGACGTACATCGTACCTTCCACACCGGCATCGGCGAGGGCTTGCGCGGCGTCCTGCCCGGACGCGCAGCCGTTAAACGCGGTGAACTTCATGAACAGCCGTCGATCCAGCGAGATCGGCTGGCCCTTGAGTGTGCCCTTCTCGCTCAGATCCACGGAAATTGCCTCTCGTGTGGGTTCGGTCACGCTGATCGCTCCTCGTGGACGGCGTCGACCAGGGCGGCGACGCTTTCAAGTGGGGTTTGCGGCAGGATGCCGTGGCCGAGATTCACGATGTGGCCCTCGGGGCTGACCCGTTGCAACAGAGCGGCCGCGGCGGCACGGGTGGGGGCGGCGCCGCCAAGGAGGACGGCCGGATCGATGTTGCCCTGCACGGCGCGCGCCGGATAGCGCCGTTGCACGTCGGCGATGTCCACCCGCCAGTCCACCGCCAGCACCTCCGCCGGCAGGCTGGCGTAGGCGTCCAGCAGGTGGGGCGCGTTTTGGAGAAAGAGGATTCTCGGCACGCCGGCCTCGCCGACGGTCTCGAGCAACATCTCAAGGTGAGGGCGAATGAGCCGTTTCCAATCTGCCAGCGACAGCAGACCGGCCCACGAATCGAACACCTGCACGGCATCGGCGCCGGCGCGCGCCTGGTTGATCAGGTAGGTGGCCATGGCCTCGGCGAGCTTGCCCAGCAGGGCTTGCAGCAGTTTCGGTTCGGCGGCGGCGAACGTCCGCAATCTTGGGAAGTCTTTCCTGCCGCGTCCCTCCACGAGGTAGGCGGCCAGCGTCCAGGGCGCGCCGCAGAATCCCAACAGCGCTGTTTCGGGCGGGAGAACGTCACGGGTCTGCCTTAGTGCGGCGAGCACTTCGGGACCGAGTCTGGCGGGATCGGGCGGCGTCAATGCATCCACACCCGCCCTGTCGCGGATGGGGTCTTCCACCACCGGGCCCGGATCGAAATCGAATTTCACGCCCAGCGCCGGCAGGGGGCTCATGATGTCGGCGAAGACGATGGCCGCGTCGAACGGGAAACGGGCCATCGGCATCAGCGTCACGCGGGCCGCCAGTTCCGGGGACTGGGCCACCGCCTTGAACGGGTACGATCGGCGCAATTCGCGGTATTCGGGGAGGTAGCGGCCGGCCTGGCGCATGATCCACAGCGGACGCCGCTCGACGGCCTCGCCGCGTATGGCCTTGAGCAAGAGGCGATCCCCGGTCACTGGGAACGCTCCGCTTCCTGGGTAAACCGGTACCCGACGCCGCGCACGGTATGGAAGTGCTCGGGCATCTCGGGGTTGCGCTCGAAACGCCTGCGCAGCCGAACGATGAAGTTGTCGATGGTGCGCGTCGAGGGATACACCTCGTAACCCCAGACCCTGTCCAGAATGTCTTCCCGCGGCACGATCGCGCCGGCCTGTTCGGCCAGGAACTTCAGGATCATGGCCTCCTTGTGGGTCAGCGTGTGCTCGCTGCCGTCCCATGCCGTGGCGTGATACGTCAGAAAGTCGATGGTATTGCCGTTGAAGCTTAGCGTCTGCCCGGCCCGCGTGTACCAGTGGCTGCGGCGCAGGATGGCGGAGACCCGCAGCAGCAACTCCTTGAGATGAAAGGGCTTTGCCAGGTAGTCGTCGCCACCGGCTTCAAGTCCGCGAATCCGGTCTTCCGGGGCGCCCTTGACGGTCAGAAACAGCACCGGCGTGTGCAGGCCGTTGCGGCGCAGTTCCTCGCAGGTCCTGAGCCCGTCCATCTTCGGCATCATCACGTCCAGCAGGATCAGGTCGAAGCTTTGTGCAAGCGCCTTGCGCAGGCCTTCCACCCCGTCGTGGGCCACCTCCGCGGAATAGCCCTCCGACTGAAGGATTTCGCACACGCCGTCGGCCAGGTGCTCCTCGTCGTCCACCACCAGGATCCGGGCCGGATTGGCCGTTGCATTCATTCGGGCGAACCCGCAGCCGGCCACTCAACGGTGACGGTTGCGCCGAGACCAGGGCCTTCGCTCGCGGCACTGACGCGTGCGCCGGAGATATCCGCGAGGCCCCGGACCAGGTACAGCCCCAGACCGGTACCCGACGTGGATCGGCGCATTTCATCTCCGAGGCGATAGAACTTCTCGAAAATCATGGCGGCGTCATCGGGAGCAAAGCCGCTGCCGTCATCCCGTACATTGATTCGGACGACACCGTCGACCGCTTGTGCGTCAATCCACACGTTCCGCCCCTGGCCCGCAACGCATGCCTTTACAGCGTTGTCCAGCAGGTTCCGCAGTACCGTCTCGATGGCGACGGGATCGGCTTCGATTCGCAGTTCATCGGGGACATCAACGTGGATATCGACTCCGTGGGAGCGCGCAGGTTCCTGGTACCGGGCCACGCCCGCGGTCACCGCGCTGCTGAGGGTGAGTGCTTCTCCTCTCAGTTCCATCCGGCCTTCCTCGAGCCGGGTGGTATCCAGGAGATTCTCGACCATGCGCAACAGCCGCTCGCCGTCTTCAAGCATCCGCCGGGCCAGCCGTTCGGTGTGGTCGTGGTCCGGTCTTCTGATCAACGTTTCGGCGGCCAGGCGAATGCTGGCCAGCGGGCTCTTCAGTTCGTGGGAGACGGCCGCGAGGAAGTTCTGCTGGCGCTTTCTGAGCTGTGCGTCATGGCGGATTGTGCGGGTCAACACGGCCATGCCTCCGATAAGGACGAGCAGAAAGAAACCGCCCTCCCACGTATAGCGGTTGATGCGCGAGTCGGCATCCGCCACAAGCGCCTCCACGGATTCCGGACGCACGGTGGCCGTACCCAGTTCCGGGTCGATCTCCAGGTGCGGCATCAGCTCAGCCAGTTGAGGCGTGGCCTGTGCGAAGGCCGCGGCCACCGCGAGCGCGTCGGCTTCGTAAAGCGCCGTGACCCGGTCCCGCTCCAGGCGCGCAAGGCTTCTCTGGTCGGCGACCCACCACGCCACTTGTGCGGTGGATATGGCAAGCAGCGCGAGGAAACCGAGTTGCAGTGCCTTGCTGGGATCGCGCTTGAGAATCATGATTCGCTCCCCTCGGGTTCATTGTCTGCCTGGTCGGTCGAATTGCTTTCGGAATTCAGGTTGTCAAGGACATTCCCAAGAGCATCCGCAAGACGGTCGATGTGTTCGGGAGTGTGGGCCAGCGACAGGAAACCGACTTCATACGCGGATGGCGCCAGCGCGATTCCGCGCTCCAGAAGGCCGTGAAACACATCGCGGTAGATGCGTGCGGCATCCGGGTGGATCGCCTCCGCCGAGGCCGGCGCCGCGCTCGAACCCCACGCGATCCAGAAGATCGAACCGATCCGCACCACGGCCGCCGGAACGCCCGATCTGGTCAGGACGCTTCCGAGACGCTGTTTCAGGTATTGACCGAGTTCTTCCAGACCTTCCCAGCAGTCGTAGCGTCGCAGGTACCTGAGTGTTGTCAGGCCCGCCGTCATGGCCACGGGGTTACCGGACAACGTGCCGGCCTGGTAGACGCCGCCGGTCGGTGCGAGGCGCCTCATGATGTCTCGCGGACCACCGAATGCGCCCACCGGCATGCCTCCACCGATGACCTTGCCGAAAGTGGCCAGGTCCGGCTGCACGCCGTAGTGAGCGGCCGCGCCCCCCGGACCCAGGCGGAACCCGGATATCACCTCGTCGAAGATCAGCAGCGCCCCGTGGCGCGTGCACAGCTCGCGCAAGGTGGCGAGGAACCTGGGGCGCTGGAGAAGCAGGCCGTTGTTCGCGGGCACGGGTTCGATGATGGCCGCGGCGATGCGGTCGCCTTCCCGGTCGAAGAGTGCAGCCAGGGCGTCGTCGTCATCCAGTGGCAGCACGCGCGTCAGACCGGCGATCGGTTCGGGAACGCCTTGCGACGACGGGGCGCCGAATGTCGCGAGTCCCGACCCGGCCGCCACCAGCAGGTGGTCAACGTGACCGTGATAGCAGCCGGAGAACTTGACGACGATGTCGCGTTCAGTGGCGCCCCGGGCCAGGCGGACTGCGCTCATTACGGCTTCGGTGCCGGAAGATACAAAGCGGACCTGTTCGATTCCCGGATAAGCGGCAACCACCTCCTCGGCCAATTCGATCTCCACGGCGGATGGCGCGCCGAATGACGTGCCCTGTTTGACCGCGTCGTTCACGGCCTTGACCACGTGCCGGTTGGCGTGGCCCAGGATCAGCGGACCCCATGAACCGACAAAGTCCAGGTACCGGTTTCCGTCCATGTCGACTACATGGGCTCCGTCGCCGCTTCGAATGACGGGCGGCGTGCCCCCGACGCTCCTGAACGCCCGTACCGGGGAACTTACTCCCCCCGGCAGGACCTCGAGCGCCCGGTCAAACCACTGCGTTGATTGCGTACCGCTGCGTTTCTCGCTCACAGCCAGCCTCCCTCAATGGCATCGCGGGCATGATAGGTGATAATCCGGTCGGCGCCGGCGCGGCGCATGGCCATCAGGTTTTCCCGCACGATCTGCGCCTCATCCAGCCAGCCGTTGGCCGCCGCCGCCTTGACCGCCGCGTATTCCCCGGACACGTTGTATGCGGCCAGGGGCAGGTTGCTGGCGCGGCGCACCGCCCGGATCACGTCGAGGTAGGCCAGCGCGGGCTTGACCATCAACATGTCCGCGCCCTCCTGCTCGTCGAGTTCCGCTTCCCGGACCGCTTCGCGGACATTGCGCGGGTCCATCTGGTAACTGCGCCGGTCGCCGAACGACGGTGCGGAGTCCGCCGCATCGCGGAACGGCCCGTAGTAACCGGAAGCGTACTTGACCGCGTAGGCGAGCAGGATGACCTGCTCGTGCCCGGCTTCGTCGAGGGCGTCGCGGATGGCGGCCACACGCCCGTCCATCATATCGGAGGGCGCCACCACGTCGGCGCCGGCTTCGGCGTGGCTCAGGGCCGTGCGCACCAGCGGAACCAGGGAAGCGTCGTTGACCACGTCGCCGTCGTCGACGATGCCGCAGTGGCCGTGATCGGTGTAGGCGCACAGGCAGACGTCGGTCATGACCACGAGGTCGTCCCCGAATTCGACCCTGAGGCGGCGAACGGCACGTTGCACCGCCCCGTCGTCCGCCCACGCCGTCAGGCCGTCGGGCGTCTTGTGCCCTTCGTGGTCGGGATGACCGAACAGGAGCACCGAACGGATGCCCAAGTCCAGGTCGGACGCGACCCGGCCGAGCAGGTTGTCCAGGCCCAGTTCCGCGATGCCGGGCATGGAAGGAATGGGACGCTCGGACTTTCGCGCGGCCAGCACGAAATGGGGCACGATGAACTGCGACGGGGCGATATGGGTTTCCGCCGCGAGATCGCGGATGACCTGATTCCGGCGCAGTCGCCGGGGGCGTACCCGCCCCGGTACGGCTACGGTGGTTTCGCTCATTGCATGGCCTCCATCAGTCCATCCAGACTGGGTTTCGCCGCCTCTGCAGTCACGGTCAATCCGGCGGTATGGGCTGCCCGCGTGGTGGACGGACCGATCGTCAGGATTTCCGCCGCCGCATCCAGTTCAATCCGGTTCACCAGGCCCGTCACCGCGGAAGGGCTCGCCAGGAGGATTTTATCCGCCCCCAGTTCGGAGAGCGCCTGTTTTGGAGTCGCCGGCGCGGCCGGTTGCGTACGGTAGACATCGAGCCGCATACACTCGCCGCCGGCCTGTTCCAGGGTTTTCTCCAGTATGTTGCCGGCGTTCTCCGCCACGGCGATCAGGTACCGGGGCTTGGCGTGCAGCGGATCGCCGGCCGGATGGGCACGTAGGCGGGTCGCCAGTGCCTCGGCCAACGATCTTGCGGTGCCGCTCGGCGCCACCAGTTCAACCTGCCCGGGCAGCGATGCCGCCGCGGCCGCTGTCGCCGGCCCCACCGCTGCTATACGAATGGCTGCCATCACTTTCTTGTCCGCCGGACTCCAATCAATGGCGTTGATCATCTGGCGCAAGGTTTCTGCTCCGCGTCGAGACGTCAACACAAGCCAGTCGGTCTTAGGTAGCGCCTCGGCCAGCCGCGCCCTGACGTTCGGCTCGCGGATTGGGTGACACTCGATGCACGGCAGCATCAGCGGTACGGCGCCTGCGTCCGCCAGGCGCGATGCCCAGGCGGCGCAGTCTTCGGCGGCGCGCGTGATCAGCACTCGCTGGCCCGTCATCCGGTCCATTGTCGCTCCAGTTCGGCCCAGGCCGAGTCCGCCAACGCGTCGGGATTCAAATCTTGCGAGTCCGCCTTGTGCAGGACGCCGTCGTGCTCAAGCCAGGTAATGAGCCTGGCCGTTCCCGGCGCCGACCTGCGTACGGCATTGTTCGACGCGTGTACAGCGCCATCGGAAGACTCGAATTCCTCGGTTTGTTTCGCCCATGTTCCGTCCGCGGCGCACCAGGCGCCGAATGCCAGGTCGCAACCGCCTTCTACCCGCGCCAGCAGGTTTCGCTCTGCTGCCACCGCCTGCCGAGTCGCCGCATGGTCGAGAGACTTCAGCAACTTGCACAGACCCTCGTCGGCCCTACGGCACTGGATCGCCAGCGCCCCCTGGGCCGGTGCGGGGACGAAGTCTTGCGGCGCTAGCCGGTGAACCACAAATTCATCGGTCACGGGATCGGCGACACCGTCCAGTGGGCTCCGGCGCAGTCGCTGAATGCCCGCCGCCGCAAGCACCACGCCGTCGAGGCCGGTCCGCAGACGATTGATGCGCGTGGGTACATTGCCGCGAATGGGGACTATCCGAATATCCGGTCGCAGGTGCCTGATCCACGCCTGGCGCCGCGCCGAAGCCGTGCCCACGCGGGCGCCGCCGGCGATTGGCAGCGCATCCGCCGAGTCGGCCGCCGTTGCTCGTGTCATCACCAATACGTCGGCCGGGTCAAGCCGCTCCGGCACCGCCCCGACGGTCAGATCGTCCGGCGACTGCGTGGGCAGATCCTTGTAGGAGTGAATCGCGATATCCACTTCGCCAGCGAGCAGCGCGTGCTCGATCTCTCGCACAAAGACGCCCTGGGGACCGATGGACCCGAATGAGGTTGCCTTGGAGCGATCTCCGGCGGTACTGATGATCCTGAGTTCGGCATCGTGACCGCGTTCGGCGAGCCAGTCGGCAACCCCGGCCGCCTGGGTGCGCGCCAGATGGGATCCCCGAGTTCCCAGACGAAAATTCATCGCGCCGCCCCCTGGCCGATGATGTCGCGTCCCGGTCGATCACTGAGTTCATCCCGGCGCGTGGTGCGATCGAGAGCCTGGCATGGAGCCCGGTCCAGGGCTTGGCGCAATTCCTCCGCGAACTTCGGGTCGAGGCCCTCGAGAAAGGCGTCCAGCGAGCCGTCCGGTCCGTGATGCAGGAGCCCTCTCAGTCCGAGCGTGGGAATATGGGCGAAGCGCCGCGCAAGCACCTCCGCCCAGGTTTCGATGGCCTGCCGCTCCGCGTCCCCGAGCCCCTTGAGGTCTTTCTTCAGCAGCCGCCGCACCCCTTCCCGGGCGGTATGGCGATACCGGTTTTGCAGCGCGCCGAACAGCGGGCCGTAAACGCGTTCGGCAAATCGATCCCGAAGTCGCGGCAGGGCCCCGTCCACCAGCTCGCGGGCCTGGGCGGCCTCCAGTAACCGGGCCTCGCGGTTGATCTGTGCCTCGCAGACAATCTCATCCATGCCGATTCGAGGCAGGCCGAGCTTTCGGCAGGCGCCGCTGTCGATGTTTTCCGGCACGGCCATGTCGATGAAGAGCGGCGCCTGCCCGGAGTGCGTTTTCGCGGCGATCCGTTCCAGCGCAGGTTCCGTCAGGAGCGGTTCCGAAGCGCCGGCCGAGCTCAGGACGGCTTCCACAGCCGGCGGATCGCGCAGGAAATCCGTCAGGCACATGGCTGTGGCAGCGCAGGGTCGCGCGGCCGCCCGGGCCTTGGCCAGCGTTCGATTGACGAAGATCAGCGGCGTATCCGCTTCGGCCAGCGAGAGTGCCGTGCGTTCGGTCATGGCCGAGACACCCACGAGCGCCACGGTTCCTGGTGTTCGCTCGAGCCGCTCCCGAAGCTTCGCCACCGCTACCTCGGCCAGCGATACGTGTCCCCGGCCAATGCGGGTTGTACCCCGTACCTGCGCCGCAATACTCAGGGCTTCGTCGAAGAGCAGTTCCAGCCGCGGCCCGCTCAACCCCAGTTCGGCCGCAAGATCGCGGCAGGCGCGAACCTGTCCCACGATTTCCACTTCCCCCACCGCGGCGGAATCCAGTCCGGCCGCCACCAGGAAGAGGTGCTCGCATGCGCCCTCGCCCTGCCAGGCCTTGAGCGTGCGCTCCGCTTCTCCGGGTTCCGGTGTCCGGCCCACGAGCAGTTCGAAGACCAACGGGCGTATGTCCCTGTGGTGTGAATCGCCTGAATCGGCACCGGCGGCATGCGCGAAAACGATCTCGACTCGGTTGCAGGTATCCAGGTAGGCGAGTTCCGCAAGACCCGCGTCCCGGGCAAACCCTCGCAGGCGTTCATCCCGCCCGGCCCGTGGCAGCGTGAAGCGCGCCAGGGCTTCGCTGCCGTCCTGGCGCCAGGAAATACCGACGATGCCCAGTTCTTCCAACACGCGGACAAGGCCCTGCAACGCCAACCTGGGTGGCTAAAGGCCCCTAGGTTAGGGATCGGACCGCGCGAATTGTCACCGGAGTGTCACAGCCGTTCGGCCGCCATGCACACGCAATGCGGGACGCGGTACACTGGGTCGACTGTCTCGTACAATAACTATCGACAGCATTGGAATCAGGAGAAGAAGGCATGAACATCAGACTGACTGCATTCGTCATGGGTTCCGTGGCGCTGGTATCGGGGACAACCGCCCTGGCGCAGGACGAACCCTTCCGGGAGATCGTCAACATTACGGGGGATCTCTATCGGGCCACGAACAACGCCCATCACAACGTGTTTCTGGTGACGGAAGAAGGAATCATTCTCACCGACCCCATCGGCACGGACTTCGCGACATGGCTCAGGGCCGAACCGGATGCCCGCTTTGGCGTACCCGTGCGGTACGTACTGCACAGCCATTACCACGACGACCACGCTTCGGG
>VYEH01000295.1:0-413 GCA_009843005.1 Pseudomonadota bacterium
ACTGTGAACCGCTGGAGATCAAGATCGAGCGGGCAGCCTTGGAGGCGATGCTGGTGGAACTCGCCGGAGTCACGGTCGTCGAGCCACTGGAGTTTGACCTGGAATTCAAGAGAGTAGGCGGACGAGCGGCAAGCCTGCATCAGCTTGTCTCCTACATCTGCAATCAACTCGAGCTGCCCAGATCGCCAATTGACCGTACCGCAGCCTGCTCGCGTTTGGAAGACTTCCTTCTGGCGATGGTCCTGGATTCTCAGCACCACAACTATTCGGAAGCTATGGATCAACAGAACTCGGGCGCGGGCCAGTTGCAGCCGAGATTCATTCAACGGGCCATCGATTACATGGAGTCACACGCAGATGAGACAGTGCGACTTGCCGACATTGCGGCTGCTTCTGGTAGAAGTGTACGGCTC
>VYEH01000295.1:423-9099 GCA_009843005.1 Pseudomonadota bacterium
CGATTGGACAATGCCAGGGCGGCTTTGCAAAAGGCAACAGGCAATAGCGTCACGGTTACCCAAGTCGCTCACCAGTGGCGGTTACACCACCTGGGAAGGTTTGCCAGAAATTACAAGAGGCGCTTCGGCGAGAGCCCTTCGACGACCCTGAAGCGGTCACGTTCCAGGGGAAATTAGCGTTCGGCGTTGGCTCGCACCCGCTCTTCCAGCGCCGCTCGCCGCCGCGCATCGATGAGTTCGATGCGGGGGCCGCCCGGCACCTTGTGGTAGACGAATCGCGATACCCGGCCTTCGATCCCGTCGTAGGTCAGTTCCAGGGGGTACCCGGCGGCGCTCAGGCGCGCTGACGTGGCCTCGAAATCGTCGGCCCAGTAGGCCATGTGGTGCAGGACGATGCGGTCCGGTGTGTGCCAGAGTGTTCCTTTCGGAGCGCAAATGAGTTCCAGGTCGGGCGGGCCCTCCACGGTCCAGCAGGCCTGGAGCGGCACGGAGACCTGCCTGCCGTCGATGCGCATCGGCATTTCGCCGTTTCCCATGGGCGCCCAGCGGCATCCGAAGAAGCCCGTGAACAGAGCCTTGGCCTGCGCCATGTCCGGGACGACGATGCCGACATGGGCCAGGGGGCCTATACCCCCCACGATCTCGAGTTGGTCAGTCTTCATGCGCTATGGCTCCGGTGAGAGTTCGTACACGGTGTTCCCTTCGAAGATCGTGGCCAGGACTTGCGTGTCGGCAATGTCGGAGGCCGGGATTTCGAACAGATTCCGGTCGAGGACGATCAGGTCCGCGGACTTGCCGACTTCGATCGAGCCTGCAATATCCTCCACCTTCAGGGCCCTGGCGCCGTTGATGGTCACGATCTCGAGCGCCGTTTCCAGGTCCACCGCCTGCTCCGCCCACTTGGTTTCCTGAGGGTCTTCCAGGTAGGGGTCCTGCCGGGTGAGCAGGGCTTCGACGCCGGGCCAGGGGTTCGGCGTTGGCACCACTGCCGGCCAGTCAGAACCGAAGGCCGGTTCCGCGCCGGATTCCACCAGAGAGCGGATGGGAAACGAAAACTCAGCCCGTTCCCGTCCGATCGCCGCCGTCTGGGCTTCGACCACTCCCGGAACGGGATACCAGAGGATTGGCGCCAGTTCGGGGATCGCGCCGAGTTCGCCGAACCGGCCGATGTCATCGGCGTGCATGATGCCGGCATGGCTGATTTCGTGGCGCAGCCCTGATGGCCCGTTGGCAGCCCTGGCCGCCTCGATGGCGTCCAGGCCCTGGCGGAGCGCACCGTCGCCGACGGCGTGCATCTTCACGGTCAGCCCCTGGGCGTCGAAGTGGGTGACATCCTCCGCCAGGGTGGCCGAATCGTGCAGCGGTTCGCCGCGAAAGTCGGCCGGGAACGCATCGTGGGGCAGGTACGGCTCCAGCATGTACGCGGTTCGCGACGGAGCGATTCCGTCGAGGAAAATCTTGATGAAGTCGGGGTCGACACGCTCGCTCCGGTAAACATCCCGCTGTTCGATGTTGAGCAGGTGATCCTCGTGGCCCTGAATCCAGGCGCGCTTCCAGATGAGGCTCGCGGCGACGCGGGCATTGAGTCGGCCGGACCGGTCCAGCGCGTTGTATGCCGTCAGTGCGCCGGCCTCGGCGATCGCGTCCTTGAATCCGGTCACGCCGTATCGATTCAGCATCGCCACTATCCACGCAAGGGCTTCCTCGTACTGTTCCGGGGAGTAGTCGGGGAGTGTGGAAATGGCGTTGTAGGCCGCGTCGTCGATGAGGATCCCGATGGGCATGCCTTCGCTGTCGCGAACGATGGAACCGCCCGCGGGATCGGGTGTGTCCGGACCGATGTTCAGCCGATCCAGCGCCAGGGAATTCACCCAGGCGTTGTGGACGGTGGAATCCATGAGGAATACCGGGTTGTCCGGTGCAACCATGTCCAGGAGTTCTGCGTCGATCGACTGGTCGAGAGTTGCCAGCCCCACCGCCCACTGTCCCCCGCGAATCCATTCGCCGGCTTCGGTCTCGGCCGCGCAGCCCGCGACATGCTCGAGAATTTCTTCGACCGTGAAGGTAAAGGGAAAGCTGCAGTCGTAGAGCGCCGCCATGGCGCCGTCTACGGGATGGATGTGAATGTCGAAAATTCCCGGCATGGCCATGCGGCCCTGGAGGTCCGTGACTTCCGTCCCTTCACCGATGAATTCGTCAATCTCGTCGTCGGAGCCGACCGCGACGAACCGGCCGTCTCCAATGGCCACCGCATCGGCCCAGGGCAGGGCGTCGTTGACAGTGTAGATTGCGCCGTTGCGCAACACGCGATCGGCGACGGCCATGGACGAGGATACCGCCTCGTTCGTCGGTGTCTCGTCTGTCGGTTGGCAGCCGACCAGCGCCATTCCCAGCGGGACGAGGTATCGGTGGCGTGTATTCATCTTCAATTCTCTGGCCGATTGCCTGTGTAGCAGCCGATAGCGTAGTCTGGGGCCGTGCATGACTTCAATACGGCGAGCCGACCGGGACAACCGCGCAACATCTGAAACCGTTGCTGATCCAGACGGCAATGTCGGTAGAATAGCGAGAAGACGGATTGGCCACGTCGCCATCGGGTTTGCTCGGGAGGATATTGGAATGGAAGGTAGAGTTGCGAAGACGTTTCTGATCGGTTCGGCCTTGATCATTTCAGCAGTCGCGACGGCGCACCACGGCGGCGCCGCCTACGACGGCTCGGAGACCGTCGAAGTGATCGGCAAGGTGACCCGGTTCGAGTTCGTCAATCCCCACGTCCTGATTTATGCGGACGTCTCTGACGAAGATGGCAATACCGTTGAGTGGTCCGGCGAACTGACCAGCCCCAATCGCCTCGCTCGCAGCGAGCGCAGCGCGGTCAGGTGGCACAAGGACATTTTTCAGCCTGGCGACGACATCACCCTGATCGGTAATCCGGCCCGGAGTGGTGCGCCGTCGTTGCGGCTTCAGGAAGTGCTGAACGCCGATGGCACGAAAATGATCGGTGGTGGTTGATGAGTGATCGCGCCGGCCAATCTTTGCGTCCCTCTTCGCGAAATGCCGTCGTCGGCGTTTCGCAAAAGTGGCGCAAGACTCGCGTGCGGATTCTGCAACGGTTGTTTCTCCTGTTCGAGGGCCACAACGCGGCGGACGAGATTCGCCGTCTGAAGACACAGGACGAAGGGTTCTGAATGACTCCCTCGACTTGGATACGATGCGCCCGCACTTATGGCTCCAAGACACAGAGGTGAGCGAACTCAGGAGCGATTTACCATGTCCAAGCACATTTTCATGCTGATTGGCGCGTCACTTGCGGCGAATTCCTGTCCTTCCTGGTCCCAGATCGCCGGGCACGGCGATGACCTGTCCGGCGTGTGGACAAACGATCCGGAACCCGACACCCGGCCATTTCAGAATTGGGCGTTGACCGGCGATCTGCCGCCCATGACCGAATGGGCCCTGGAGCGCTTCGAGGTTTCACGTCCCACCTTCGGCCCGCGCAGCGTGCCGGTTCTGGAAACCAACGATCCCGTGTACGCGTGCTTCCCGCCGGGAACGCCACGCATCTACATGCATCCGTTCCCCATGGAAATCGTCCAGACGCCCGGGCGGGTGATGATGGTTTTCGAGTACGACCACGTCGTGCGGGCAATCTATACCGACGGCCGCGACCATCGCACCGATCTGGCGCCCATGTACATGGGCGATTCAACGGGCCACTGGGAGGGGGATACCCTGGTGGTGGAGACGGTCAACTTCAACGACAAGACCTGGGTGGATCGGCGCGGCGTCCCGCACAGTGAAGAAATGCGCGTGGTCGAGCGGATTCGGCGCGTCAACGAGGACAGGTTGCGCATCGACATCACGGTGGAGGATCCGGTCGCCTTTACCGAATCCTGGACCGGGCAACGGCACTACCGACGCGTGGATTGGGACATCGAGGAATTCGTCTGCATGGACAACGTCAACTTTGAAGCCTACGAGCGCGAGGTACTGGAGTACGAGGGCGAAACCGAGTAACACCCGGCAATGGGAGAGGGCATGAAAAACCCCGCGTTATTGACAGTTGCTGCGTGTTTGCTGTTGCACGCCGATGGCTCATCTGCACACCATTCCTTTGCCACGCACTACGACTACGACAGGGAAATTACGGTCACCGGAGTTGTGACGGACATCCGACTGGCGAACCCGCACTCATTCTTTGAGGTGGACGTAACGGTTGAAGATGGCCGCATCGAGACGTGGGAAATCGAGGGCAATTCGATACCGTTGCTGGCTCGTGCCGGGATTACTGCGGAAACGTTTCGGTTGGGAGAGACGGTGACCGTTACCGGCATGCTCAGCCGGGACCCGGACCGGACGTTGATGTTCGGCATGCTGGCGGAAAAACCGAGCGGAGAGTCCTACCACCTGATTCGGCCTGACTGGGACAGGCCGGCGCCGAGCATCGCGCTCGTCAGGGGAGCCAGTCAGTCTTCGGGCATTCGGGATTTTGCGGGGATATGGCTGAGGGTGATCCGCGACGGCGAGATGTTGAACAAATCGGGAGACAGCCCCTTACCCCTGAACGAGAAAGGTATCGCCGCCAGGGACGCCTACAACCCACTGGAGAGTCAGTACAAGGACTGTCTTCCGCTCGATATGCCGTCCCTGCTTACCGTTCCCTATCCAGTGGAATACCGTGTCACCGACGATCAAGTCGACGTTTACCACGAGTACAATGCTGTCCTGCGGCAGTTCGTGACGGACGGCATGCCGAGACCCTCCCATGAAACGGACCAATACGGCGTCTCCAGCGCCAGTGTGGCCGGGAATGAGCTGACTATCGTCACCGATGCGTTCCCGCCTTCGTCGGCTGGACTCGGTGCGGATTTCGACTCGTTCGGAAAAGGGGCGAATATTCCCGCGAGCCAGCACAAACGCCTGACTGAAACCTATCGTTTGCTCAATGACAGGACCATCCTTGAATTGAGCCTGATTCTCGAAGATCCGGAATATATGTCGGAACCGTTCAGCACAACCATGATCTGGGCCCGGCAGCCCGAGGGAACCGAAATCTACAACTTCGATTGCGACGTGGACATCGCCAGAAGGTCGACGGGCAACGCCGTCGTGGATTGAATCCTGTTTCGGAACAACCACCAGGCGGCTGAATCGAGAAACGCTCAGTCCTCAGCTTCAGGTGTGCAGTCGTAGTCCCCGACTTCCGCGTCGGGGTACCACACCCAGTGCTTCCCGAACGTCATCGGCTCGACCAGGTACTCCGGGTCGGCGAAGGTCATGGTGTAGTCCAGCCGATCACCCTGTTCACTCACGGTGAATCGCTCTTCCAGCGTCGCCGCCGTGCTCATCGGGACGCCCTGGCCGTCGAAGTGGCCCCAGTTCATGCTGGTTGTGGTGACGGTGAGCGTACGGTCGTCGATCCATTGCCCGATCGAGTAACCAAGGAGCGAATCCGGTTGCCCTTCGGCCGAGGCGCCCGGCGCCATGTGAATGGTCCGGACCGTATCGAATTCCTCGTTGTGCCAGAGGATATTTTCCCCGTCCTGCCGGAATGCGAATGGGTAGGGCGCTTCCATGATCATCGGCATGCCCTTGGGCGCGCAGTTCTGCAGCGGGTTGTCGCGCGCCCATTCGAATGCGTCGAACGCCTGCAGGGCGGCTTCAGTCAGGTTGGCGCGGCCCGCCGCGGTTCGCCCGATGTCCCTCGGCAACAGCATGGGTATGTTGTCGGGCGTGCTCCAGATGCGGAACAGGCCCAGCTCCGGAGCCGTGGTGAAACCGACCGACTGGCGCCGGCTCGCCGACATTTCGATGGTCTGGTCCGTCCAGCGCCGTTCCACGTTGGCCCCGAGAAGCACTTCGCGGCCGTCGCCGGTGAGCAGGTTCGTGAAGTAGAGCCGGTGTTCGACACGATGGGCCGGGTGTCCGGCGACGCGAATCGTGTCGCCCACGGCCATGAAGGATGGGTCGATCTGCCAGCGGCGCATATTGCTCAGCGCGGTGGTGGCCATTTCCCACTCCTGTTCGTTGCCGTTCTCATCGACCACCCGCATGGATGCCTGTACGTGTGGATTGCGCCACAGAATGTCGGTCACCTGGCCTTCCAGTTCGATCAAGGTCGATGTGTCGTAGCTGCCCGCGACCGCATGGTGAGCGAGGCCCGCGACCGGGAACCCGATAAGGCTCAGGAGAAAAAACGCACGAATCATCATCAACTCAACCCCCGGGAAATCCCGTTTCTGCCCGGACCGTCGCTGGCGAATCACCACCTGCGCCGGTTCAGGAAAATTGTCATTCTACCTTTATCCGGTGCCCTGACGATCAGGCGGCAATCGCCTTCAACGCATCCGCCACCCGATCCGCATCCGACAGCGTGTTGTAGATGTGGGGGCTCAGCCGTACGCCGTCGATCAGGCCTGCCCGCGCGCTGCCGATGTCATGCTCCCGATAGAGCGCTTCGAAGGCATCGCTTCCGGTGATCCCGGGCAAGCGGAAGATGAGGATGCCAGCATTGATGGCGGGGTCCGGTGGAGTGAGGATGGACACTCCCGGGATCGTCTCGATCCCCCTGCGCAACCGGGCGACGATCGAGCGAATCCGCACCTCGACCCTTGTCTTGCCGATGGATTCGAGAAAATCCATCGCCGGAACGATGGCGGCCATTGCCGGATCATCCCGCTGACCCAAGGTCTCGAGCCTCAGCGCCCCCTTGTCTTCGGCGTCGTCGTACCCCACACCGACCACGGATGGCCAGACGTGGTCCGCCGAACCGCGGCGAACATAGAGGAGTCCGGTCTCCTTGGGCCCCATGGGCCATTTGTGCAGGCTGCCGGTAAAGAAGTCGCAAGCCATGTCGTGCAGGTCGACATCGAGTGCGCCCAGCGTCTGCGCGCCATCCACCAGCGTCAGGATGTTCCGGTCCCTGCATTCCTCGCAGAGTGACTTCATGGGCAGGCCGATGCCGGAGATATTCGACACGTGGCTGACGGCCAGAACCCGTGTGCTCGGCGTCAACATTCCCAGGAAACGATCTCTCAACACCTCGGCGGAAAGCGGTTCGGCGGGCGTTTCGACCCGTTTCACGCCGAACCCGCTGCGCCGTGCCCGCACCTCCCAGGCCATCAGGTTCGACTCGTGATTCTCTCCCCAGACCAGTACTTCGTCTTCCGCACCGAGGTCGAGCCCGTTGATGACGATGTTGTTGGCCTCGGTGGTATTGCGCGTGATCGCGATCTCCTCCGGATCGGCGCCCACGTAGCCGGCAAGCCGGGAACGGGCCTCATCCTTTGTGCCCGCGAACTTGGCTCGGTTCTGAAACGAAACGTCACCGTCGAGATCCCGGGTGAGCCCGAACAGGCTTTCCAGCACCGGATAGTGAGTCGGACACAGGTTCGCCGAATTCATCATGGTCAGGCCGGGACGAATCGGAAACTGCGCCTTGACCTGTTCCCAGAAAGCCTCTTCACCGGACGCTTCCTGCGCAGCGGCACTCAACCAGTTTCCGCCAAGAGCCCCCAGTGCGGCGCCTCCGGCCAGGCTTTTCAGCACTTCTCTCCGGGGCAGCATCCATTGCTCACTCCAGCGGGTAGCAGCTTCGAGGTTACGCATATGCTCAAGCCCCGCTCATTCACAATTCAGAATTTGATTGCAGTGAAGTATACGCGCGTGTTTTTGCGAGTTTCCGGCTTTGGTAGTGATCGACTGGGCATTTGAGGATAATAGCGCGGCCATGGGTACTATTCGATGAGTCAGGGCAGTGCCGGTTATCCGGACTTTCAGGACCACCTGGCTCGCCTCGACGCGCGTGGCTTGCTGCGTCGGATCGATCGGCCCATCGACAAGAATACCGAGCTGCACCCGCTGGTTCGCTGGCAGTATCAGGGTGGACTGGGGGAGTCGGAGCGTTCGGCATTTCTGTTCACCCGCGTTACCGGTCCCGGCGGTCGGGTATACCCGATGCCCGTCGCGGTTGGCGCCCTTGCTGCGACGCCGGAAATCTACGCCGTAGGCATGGGCGTGGCGGTTGACGAGATTGGCGCCAGGTGGTTGCACGCCATGAAGAACCCTGTTCCACCTGTCAGCGTGAATTCGCCGCCTTGCCAGCAGGTCGTCATCCAGGGTGATGCCTTGACCGGGTCCGGCGGCGGGCTTGACGCGCTCCCGGTGCCGATTTCAACACCGGGATACGACGCGGCCCCCTATCTTGTAGCAACGCTGGTAATTACCCGCGATCCCGACACGGGCGTGCGCAACATGGGTACGTACAGAGCGGCATTGAAGGCCCCCGACCGTCTCGGCGTACGTATGGCCACGCGGGTCGGTGGTGCGGGCGGCTACCTCCACTGGCAAAAGCATCGCGCACTCGGCGAGCCGATGCCCTGCGTCATTGCCGTAGGCGCTCCTCCGGCGGTCGCCTACAGTGGTCCGCAGAAGCTGCCCGTGGGACAGGATGAGATGGCCGTTGCCGGGGGGATCGTCGGTGCGCCGATCCGTGTCGCGAAGGCGGTAACGGTCGATCTTGAAGTGCCGGCAGACGCGGAGATCGTCGTGGAAGGCCTGATCGACTCGGAGATGCTTGAACCTGAGGGCCCGTTCGGAGAGAGCCACGGCCACGTTGCGCTTGAAGACTTCAATATGTCGATGAAGGTCACCGCGATCACCCGAAAGCGCTCGCCG
>VYEH01000295.1:9109-9523 GCA_009843005.1 Pseudomonadota bacterium
CCGGTATTGGCCTCCATCGTCAGCCAGGTCACGCCCAGCGAGTCCAGCGTCTTGAAGAAAGTTGCCTACGAGCCGATGTTTCTGGCTCATCTGCGGGATGAAATGAAAGTCCGGGGCGTTGTCAGCGTCAACATGCACGAACCGTTGACCAATTTGCGTCCGGTGATTTTCGTGCGCTTCACCGCAGGGACGGACAGAAATGAAGTCTGGCGCGGGCTTGAGGCCGCGTCGACCTTGTAGGCCCAGTGCGGAAAAATCGTCATCGCGGTGAGCGAAGACATCGATCCTGCGAATACCGATGCCATTTTCTGGTCCCTGGCCTATCGCATGAATCCGGTTAACGACATTCGCATCGTGCCCGGCCGCAGCCGGGGCCATGGCCCCAAGGGGTCCGCGGCGGAGACGGAGTCCGGC
>VYEH01000219.1 GCA_009843005.1 Pseudomonadota bacterium
TACCAGCGGCTGCTCGGGCGCCAGCTGACTCCGCCTTCTGCCGAAAAGCGCTCGCCGCCATAGTACCCGGTTTCGGAAAATTCAACACTTGGCGCTAATACACGATCCTGCGCCCACTCAAACTCGATCTGATATCCGGACTCTTCGTACTCTCCAGCAGGAATCACGGTGCCCCCGGCCACCATAAAGGGTTCCACCAACACCTCCCGCCCTGTCATCAAGGCGATGCTGACGTTGTCGCCCCGATGGTTTTCGATACGAAACGGCCGGAACCAGTAGTTGGAGGTTTCGAATTCGCCGGTCGAGTACGCATTGTATTGCTGAATCGACAGGATGGACTGGACGGTTCGAATCCACCGGTGGCCCTGTGGACGGTATCGATAGGTGCCCCAGACTCGCCCGCGCTCATAGTTGCTCCGCCTTACGAAACCCAGGGCCGGATCAAAGTTCGGTTGCATGACCTCGTATTCGACTCTGCCGGAAAGTCCTTCGCTGGCATTCACTCCGAAATCCATTCCCCAGTTGGACTCGTCGACCTCCACGTTCGCGGAGTCGGCTTGCTGAAACCACAAGGAGCCTTCCGTGGTTCGTCCCGGCAACAGCCGCCTGCTGCGGTAGCGAAAATCCGCACCTGCAAGGGAATTGTCGATGTTGGATCGGGGATTGCCGCTGGTGAAGATCATCCCGACGCTGGATTCCTCCAGCACGTTGGCCGATAACCGACCGACGAAGAGATTGCTCTCGTCCACATATCCGCTTCGGCCCTCGAAACCGTCCTGGTTGACTCCGAGCACGCCGACATTGAACCGGCCGATCCGTCCGGTCAGTTTGGCGCCGCTGTTGATGTCGACGGCCTGTCCCGTATCGCTGAGGCCGATGCGGCGCGAGAAATACGGAATGCCGTTGGCGTTCCGCCCGTTTCCGCTCCTGCCGGGACCGAATGAAAATATGTCCACGTCCTTGAGGAAGAAGTCGCGCTTCTCGGGGAAAAACGTCGGAAACCGCGTCAGGTTGACCTGCCGGTCGTCCACTTCGGTTGACGAGAAATCGGTGTTGAACGTCAGAATGCCGGTCAACGACGGCGAAAAATTGTAAAACACGTCCAGGGACGGGTCCGTCTGCGTTGCCTTGGAGTCGGTCAGGTAGTTTTGGTTGCCGGCCAGACTGATGGAGGGAATGATGTCCAGGCCCCTGCCCTGCTGCAATCCGGAAAAGCCCGAGAGGACCCCGGCCGATGAGGGATGAATATCGCGGTCGAAGGAGGTCCAGGCCATCTTTTCCTGCTTGCGCGGAATCGCCCGGCCCACGGTAAAACCCCAGTCCGGGTTGTTCGGATCGAAATTCAGCGACTTGAAGGGAATCACGATTTCCGCCGTCCAGCCCTCGTCGCCGATGACCGCCTCGGCATGCCAGATTCCGTCCCAGTCTTCGTTGACGTTCGTGCCGCGGTCGAACAATCCGTCCCGGCGAACGCCTCTCGGGTTGAGCTGGAACCTGTAGCCCGTTCGCATGTTGTTGAACGGATCGAGTATCACTTCGATGCGATCGTCGACCTCGACCGACTGACCCTGGACCATCTGCCGCGCCGATATCAATGACGGCTCGCTGTCCAGCAGGCGCGCCCCGACGTAAAGGTTCTCGTCGTCGTACAGCACATAGAAGATCGACGTCTCGCTGGGCACGCCGTGCTCGAGCGGATCGTACTGGTGAAGGTCCGCGATGACGGTGGCCTGCTGCCAGACCGGCTCATCCAGCCTGCCGTCCACCTGGGGCGGCGTCTCGGTGCGGACGATGTCCATCACCTTTCGGATCGCCGCTTCCTGAGCGACGCCTGCAACGCAGGCCATCGTCAGCGAGACAGCAATCGCAACGCCTGCCCGAGCCTTTGAGGTCAACGACATCACCCGACCCTTCCGCTAGAACCGGAAAGTACGGCTGTACTTCACCGCAAATTCCGACTGCCTCGAATGCATGTCGGAAAACGCGGCCAGGGCATCGAAGTCATGGTTCCAGACCACGTAGAGATCTTCCCCGGCGCGGGGATTCCAGCGCAGGCGGCTGTTGATTCCGACGCTTTCGGAGAGATTGTCATACTGGATCAGGTTGACCCACGACCATTTGACATTGAACGCGAGATTGGCGCGAACCTGGATCAGGCGCGTCACGAAGTGGCTATCGGGCAGCACCACATCGTTGTATTGGTACGAGACACGGGCATACCAGCGGCTGCTGGGGCGCCAGTCGAAACTGCCTGTCAACGTAAGCTGCTCACCACCATAGTAGCCGATTTTTGCAATGGCCATCGATGGCGCGAGCACGCGTTCCCGCGCCCATTCCGCTTCCAGTTCATATCCGCTTTCTTCGTATTCTCCAGCGGGAATCACCGTGCCGCGGGCCACCGTGAACGGCTCCGCCAATACCTCGTGCGTATCCTGCACCGAGAGGCTGAACTGGTCGCCACGATGGGTCTCGATGTGAATCGGCCGCCACCAGTAACTGGCGGTCTCGAGTTCACCGGTCGAGTACGTGTCGTGGTGTTCCAGCGAGATAAACGTCACGAGTCTTCGCATCCAGGGGTGTCCCTGGGGGCGATGGCTGTAGCCGCCCCAAAACCGCGTACGCTCATAGTCCTGGCGATACAGGAAACCCAGCGCCGGATTGAAGTTGGGTTGCATCACCTCGTACTCGACCCTCCCCTGGAATCCTTCGCTTGCGTTCACGCCAATCTGCGCGCCCCAGTTCGACTGGTCCGCATCGAGGTCGGCGCTGTCGCTGCGCTGGAAATAGACCGCGCCTTCAGTGGTTCGTCCCGGCAGCAGCCGCCTGTTGCGGTAACGGAAGTCGGCGCCGGCGAGGGAGTTGTCGATGTTGGAGCGGGGATTGCCGCTGGTGACGATCATGCCGACAGTGGATTCCTCCAGAATGTTGGCGGATACCCGGCCGACGAACAGGTCGTTCTCCTCCACATACCCCCTTCGCCCCGCGAAACCATCCTGATTGACGCCAAGCACGCCCACGTTCAGCCGCCCGATTCGCCCGGTCAGCTTTGCGCCGCTGTTGATGTCGACAGCCTGTCCCGCATCGCTCAGACCGATTCGACGCGAGAAAAACGGCATGCCGTTGGTGCCCATGTTGTCAGGTCGCCTGTTGGCGGGACCGAACGAAAAAATGTCCACGTCCTGCAGGAAAAAATCCCGCTTTTCCGGGAAAAAGGTCGAGAACCGCGTGAGGTTCACCTGCCTGTCATCCACTTCGGTGGCGGAAAAATCCGTGTTGAATGTCAGCACACCCGTCAGCGAGGGCGTGAAGTTGTAGAAGACGTCCACGGACGGGTCCGTCCGGGTCGCCTGGTCTTCGGTCGCGAAGTCGTGGTTGCTGGCCAGACTGACCGAGGGAATGATGTCCAGCCCCCTGCCCTGCCGCAATCCGGAGAACCCCGAGAGGATACCGGCCGAGGAGGGATTGACGGCGCGGTCGAAGGACGACCAGGCAATGCACTCCTTCTTGCGTGGAATCGCCCGGGCGACGGCGAAGCCCCAATTCGGATTGTTCGGATTGAAATTCAGCGTCTTGAAGGGGATGACGATTTCCGCCGTCCAGCCTTGCTCATCGATGACAGCCTCGGCATGCCAGATTCCGTCCCAGTCCTCGTTTACGTTGGTCGCGCGATCGAACAGCCCGTCGCGGCGCACACCATTCGGATTGAGCTGGAACCTGTAGCCCGTGCGCATGTTGTTGAAGGGGTCCAGCACCACCTCGATCCGATCGTCGACTTCAACGGTCTGCCCCTGGACCATCTGCCGGGCGGCAATCAGCGACGGTTCGCTGTCCAGCAATCGCGCTCCCACGTACAGGTTGTCGTCGTCGTAGAGCACATAGAAAATCGATGCCTCGCTGGGTTCGCCATGGTCGACCGGCTCGTATTGGTGAAGGTCGGTAATGACGGTGGCCTCGGCCCAGACCTGTTCGTCGAGCCGGCCATCCAGCACCGGGGGCGCAGAAGCGCGAACGATGTCCGTCACCTTACGGGTCAGAGTCTCCTGTGCGACCGTCGCGATGCTGGACATCGCCAGAAGGACGGCGAATGCAACCCCCGATCGAACCTTGTTACCCAACGACATCATCCTGACTGTCCGCTCAACCCGAGCAAAACCGTTCGCAAGCCCGACGACTGCGAACGGCGTGAACATGAAATTACCCATCTCCCCCCACCCGGCTGTGACCCGGTCGGCTCTGGGTATAGAGCGAAAACTGTACATCAAGGCAGGGATAACTTATCTAAAGAATAGTTAATACGCGCGGCCGCGTAGTGTGCGCAACCGTGAATCGCGCGTGCGGTCGGGTCCTATACCTTCAATCCCATCAGTGGAGGTTCCCCGTCCATGCCCCGATATTCCAGGATGGGTTCTTCTCCGGCGGACCATGCCGGAACGGCGAACCGGACCCGGCGCCACACCCCCGGGCCTTCCGTCCCCGGTTGTGCGATCGGCTCGTCCACGGTGACAAATTCCGCGCTTACGGCATCATCGGTGAACCGCACGACCGCGTAACCCACGCCATCTGTATCGGCGTATTGAAGGTGCGGGTTGACTGCATCAACAGCCTGCTGCATCGCTGCCAGTTCATCACCGGTCTCGCTCAGACGCGCTGCCGCGTCAGCCCCGTACAGCAACCATGCATTGAGCGCTGGCATGATTGACCGAGGAAAGCCGAATCCGGAACCGTCGAACTGCACCCGGGCATGCAGTTGCGGATCGGACTGCGTGCTGTTGCCCTGATTCTTGAGGCGCGGCCCGGAACAGATGGAGGAACCGGCAAATTCCGTCAGCACAGCCCGGGGCGAATCGTCGTCGAAATCGTCGTAGACCACCCCGGCGAAGTGCGCGTGCCGGTCGCCGGTCAATGAAACGACATTCGCAATCCCCTCCTCCGCAATGAACGTCATCAATTCCCTGCGCTCCAGCGGATAGCCGTCCCAGGCATCCGTCCACCACAAATCGTTGAGGCTGCCGTAGTCCCGAAAACTCATGTCGAATCCGAAGCGCATGAGCGGTACGTCGTTGCAGACGACCTTCCAGCGTGACTCACTACCCCGCAACGACGCGGTGAGCCACTGCTTCTGTTCCGCGCCGAGCAGCGAACCCGCCGGGCTGTCCCTCCGGGTGTTGGGGATGTCCGTACCGCCCAACGTGACGGTCTCGGGTGGGTTGCCACCGTTGGCAGTGCGGCCGGCGTTCTGTGTCTCCACGAGGGTGGCGGGCACCGGTTCGCGCGTCAGGAACTCTCCGCCCGGAATCGACGCATCGACGCCGCGCGGCCCCCTGTAACTGCGCCCGTCCACCAGCAGCAATTCCGCCATCCGGCCCCAACGGATACTTCGGTATATGGACAGGGTTTCAATTGCGGCCAGGTTGTTGGGTTCACGACTCAGGTAGCTGTCATCGAACCTGGTCAGCTCCACATTCGAAACATCGGCCGGCGTAAAATCGCGTGCCGAGTTTCCGGGCGCGGGGTTTCGACCAAGGACCGCGGGGATGTACTCGAACCACGCCTGATTGCTGTCCATCTTGCGCCGCTGGGCCGGACCCCGGGGATGGTAACTCTGCCAAGCGTCGTTGTAGAACTCGTGGTCGTCCCAGATGCTGACGAACGGAAACGCCGCCCGCGCATCCTGCAGGTCGGGATCGCGAAGGTAGATCTTGTACAGTTCCCGGTAGTCGTCCAACGACTCCGCGACCAACTGCTCGCCCATCGGCCCGACGGGACCCCTGGACGGCAAACTGGCCACGAAGCGCCGTGAACCGTCCGCGTTGCGCAGGTCGATTACCTCCCCGTCCAGACTGACCAGCGGGCGCCGGTTACCGGCCTCGTAGATGAAATCTCCGACATGTACGACAAGGTCGATCCCGTTTCCCGAGACGGCCTGTTCGTCATCCAGCAGCAGCCGGCGGTACGCGCTGAACAGGCCCTCCTCGTAGTGCTGACAGGAGCATACGGCAACGCTCAGCGGTCGATCGGCGTCCTCGGAAGGCGCCGTTCGCGTTCGGCCCATCCGGCTCGTGCTGGCGTCCGGGGCGAGAAAACGGTAGTGGTAGGCGCGGTCCGGCTCTAGACCGGCAGTGAAACAGCGCACAGTAAAGTCGAAGCTGCGTTCGGCGAGAATCGGCTGCTCAAGAATCACGTCGCCAAATTCGGGATCGCGGGCAAGCTGCACCAGCAATTCCACGCTGGCGGCATTGGCTTCTTCGGGTTCGACACGCGTCCATAGAACCACCGCATCGGGCAGCGGGTCCGCCGAAGCTACTCCCTGCGGAAATCCGAACTGCCCCGGCGTCGACCGCGGCCTCGAACAACCAACCAGCGCAGTGGTCGAGGCCATCGCCGCGAAACAGCCGGCCGTTCCGGCAAAGGCCCACATGAACTCGCGGCGTGAAAGCAACCCGGGTGACGACATGACAGCAGTTTGCCACAGCGCGTACAAGCTTTCAGAATGCAAGGGGATAATGATTGCCATGCGCGCTGGGGCGCGCACGGCGGGCCGCCCGCCCTGGTTCGCGGTGCGGGGAAGATCGATGATGTACTGGATGAGGGGAAGATCGATGAGTCACTGGAAATTGAAAATGGCCGGCAGGAAGCTGGCAGCTCCGACGGCGGTTGGCGCAATGGCGATCGGTGCGCTCGGCGCTTCGGCGCCGGCCGTCCACGCTCAGCAGGCCGGCGCGGCGAACACGGCGCCGGAACGCGAGATCACCAATGTCACGGGCGAACTGTACCGGTTCCGGCAGATTCGCCACATCGGCATGTTCCTGGTGACGCCGGACGGCATCATCGTTGTGGATCCCACCAACTCGGCATTGGCCGGCTGGCTCAAGGACCAGCTGGACGAGCGCTTCGGGCTTCCAGTGAGGTACGTGATCTACAGCCACGCCCACAACGATCACGCCAGCGGGGGCGAAGTCTTCGCGGACACTGCGACCTTCATCGGGCACGAGAACATGCGGAAAAACCTCCAGCGCCCGCCGGAGGACGCGCCGCTGCTGCCCCGCGAACAGCTCTGGGACGTCAACGGAGACGGGCTGATTCAGCAGGACGAGATCGACATCGGGATGTACAGCAACAATTTCGCAAGAAGGGATTCCGACGGCAACGGCGGCCTGAACCGGGCGGAGATCTGGGCCGCACGCTTCGCCGGCAACCAGGTGCCTCCCGACATAACCTACACGAACCGCGCAACCGTTCGCCTGGGCGGAAAGACCGTCGAACTCCACTACACCGGGCGCAATCACTCCGACGACATGACCGTGGTGCTGTTCCCGGATGAACGCACCATATACACGGTCGACTTCCTGACGCCGAACCGCCCGCCCCGCACTCAACTGGACGGCGGCTACCTACCTGAGTGGGTGGAATCCCTGAGGCGCGTGGAGGCGCTGGACTTCGACATCATCTCCCCGGGGCATGAATCCCCGGGCACGAAGGCGCACGTCACCGAACAGCGCGAATATCTTGAAGAACTGGTAGCCGCCGTCGAGGCCGGAATCGCCGCAGGCCGAAGCAAGGAAGAACTGATCGAAGCAATCCTCATGGAAGACTACGACCACCTCATCGAGTACGACTACTCCCGCGCCGGCAACGTAGCCGGAGCTTACGAAATCCTGATTTCGAGCCAGTAGGGGCGCGGTTATGACCGCGATGCTCCGGCGCACCGTCCTTTTCCTGACGACCATCGCGGCCGGCGGCCTTGCGGGCGGCTGCGGCACGAACGGCGCCGACGAGGTGATCTCCCCGTCAACCGGGGACGCGCGCCCGAACATACTCCTCATCACCGCCGACGACCTGGGATTCTCAGATGTGGGCGCCTATGGCGGTGAAATCCTGACACCGAACATCGACCGGCTGGCCGACTCGGGACTCATGTTCACCAACTTCCACACCCATACGGCCTGCTCGCCGACGCGCTCCATGCTCTTCAGCGGGGCCGATTCACATCAGGCCGGTTTCGGCGCCATGATCGGAGTCGAAGCCACCGCCGAACAACTGGCGGCGCCCGGCTACGAGCGCTACCTCCACCCGCGCGTCGCGTCCCTGTCCGAGCTGCTGCAGGACGCCGGCTACCACACGGTCATGGCCGGCAAGTGGCACCTGGGCGGGCTCGGCGGCATGGGGACGGGCCCGCACGGCCGCGGCTTCGACCGTTCCTTTGCGCTGCTCGAAGGCCTGGCCGATCACTACCGTCCCCTCGGCGTTTTCCCGAGGCCGCAGCCGTTGCTCTACCGGGAAGACGGGCAGGAAGCAGCGTTACCGGAGGACTTCTTCTCGTCGCGGACGTTCGCCGACCGGATCATCGACTTTATCGCCTCCAGCCCTGCGGACGGACGACCCTTCTTCGCCTTCCTCTCCTTCACCGCACCGCACTACCCGCTACAGGCGTCCGAGGACGATATTGCCCTGTACGACGGCGCCTACGACCGGGGATACGAGGCGGCGCGCGCCGGCCGCGTTCAACGCCAGCGGGACCTCGGACTCGTCGGCGAGGACTGGGAGATTCCGCCCTTCCACGACTTCTGGCCTTCCTGGGACGAGCTGACCGACGATGTCCGCGCCCAGGAGGTTCGCCGCATGCAGACTTACGCCGCGATGGTGACGGCCATGGACCGCAACGTCGGCCGCGTCCTGGATTCCCTGGAAGTAGCCGGGCTGCTGGACAATACCGTGGTGTTCTTCATGTCCGACAACGGACCGGACAACAGCGATCCGCTGGGCGCTCCCGGGCTGCACGAACTTTTCGAGGCCGACTTCTCGTTCGCGCCCGAAGACATCGGCAAGCCGGGCTCCTTCACCGTATACGGCCCGGGCTGGGCACAGGTCAGCGCAACGCCCTGGCGCCTCACCAAGCACTTCATGACACGGGGCGGCATCGTCGTCCCCCTCATTGTCCACAACCCCCACCGCGTCACGCCGGGCTCACGCTCCGACGCCCTGGTCACTGTGATGGACATCCTGCCAACCATGCTCGACCTGGCCGAAACCGAACACCCCGGCACGCGCTTCAGGGGACGTGAGGTCCTTCCGCTTCTCGGGAAATCCCTGACACCGGCATTCGCCGCGCCCGACATCGCCATTCACGAACCCGACTACGTCTTCGGGCTGGAAATCTTCGACCGCCGCATGGTGCAGAAGGGCGACTGGAAGATCCACTGGGCAAACGAACCCTGGGGCAAGGGCGACTGGGAACTCTACAACCTGCGCGAGGATCCCACGGAACTGATCGACCTCTCGCAGCGCGAACCCGAGAAACTCGCCGAAATGCTCACCGAATGGTCCGCCTACATGGACCGCATCGGCGTAGTACTCAACGAAGGCTTCGCCAACCCCGTCGGCGCCACCCTGACCCACTACACCCCCCTCTGAACTACCC
>VYEH01000206.1:0-858 GCA_009843005.1 Pseudomonadota bacterium
AGTTTGCCCCGGGCGTACAGTTTGAAGACAACAGCGTTGCGAATCCCGGCCGAACGTATACGGATATCCGGTTCCGCGGCCTGGGCAATGAACTCGTCGAACCGTTTGCGCAGGTGGGTTCGGCCTTTCTGGACGGCGTACCCATGGTGGGCGGCGTTTCCAGTCTCGGCACCGAGAACATTGAGCGCATCGAGGTGGTGAAAGGTCCTTCCTCGGCCCTGTTCGGGCGCAACACGTTCGCGGGGGCCGTGAACTACATCACCAAGAATCCGAGCCTCACGGAATACAGCGGCAGGGTCACCGTCCAGGCGGCCCAGGATCGGACTCATGACTGGTCCTTCGCCCACGAAGGTCCGCTCGTCGATGGCACGGTAGGCTATCGGTTCTTTCTGCAGGATTTTGCCACCGGCGGGCAATACGTCAGCGCGTCCGACGGCGGAGCGCTGGGCGAGCAGAGCACACGAACCATCATGGCCACGCTCTATGCCGAACCCAACGACAACCTGTCCATCAAGTTCCGCAGCATGTATTCGCAGGACGATGACGGCCCACCGCCGCAGGTCCACATCGGCAACTCGAGTTCACGCCGGGCGACGGGGCCGGACTTTTCCAGCTGCTTCGCGCAGCGACCGGAACTCATGAACGCGCGGAAGTTCGGCGGAGCACCTCTTACAGACTTTATCTGCGGCGAGGTGCCCATCACGTCACTGGTCGACATCAACACGCAAATCACGTCCCCCGACACGTTGCCCTACTTCGCGATGGTGAATGTGGACGACGATTATCCCGAGGTGACGGACTTCGGCCTGAAGCGGGAGCAGATCCGGAACGCGCTCTTCATCGATTACGACTTCGAGG
>VYEH01000206.1:868-2287 GCA_009843005.1 Pseudomonadota bacterium
GGCATGACCCTGAGTTCGGTGACCAGCTTCGACGACGAGCTCGTCAACAGCATAATCGACCTCGACGGTAGCGGCGTGCCGAACTGGACGAACTACGATCAGTTTCGCAACAAGAGCGTCTTCCAGGAGTTGCGTCTCACCTCCCCGAGCGATCGGCGCAACACGTGGATGGTCGGCTTCAGCTATTTCAACGGCCAAAATATCGGCTACTACCTCAATGGGGGTGAGTCCGTGGACGCGGAAGACGGCGGCATGACACCTCCGTCCTGGGGCCTCCGCTTCGACACCGATACGGCGCTTGGGAGGGAGCCGGACGGAGTCTGCCCCTGCGGTTTTAATGGTTTCAGAGCGCCCGGAACACACGAAAATGAGACCCTGGGCATTTTCGGCTCGTTCGGAGTGGACTTTTCCGAGCAACTCGGCCTGGACATCGAGTGGCGCTACCAACAGGACGCGCTGACTCAACGTGACCCGGGGCGAACATCGATCCTGCCGCCGACGGAACCATTCGCCACAGGCACCGGCACCGAACTCGGGGTGGACTTCCACACCTTACTGCCTCTGGTGACGCTGCAGTTCACGCCCTCCGGCGACACCAACGTGTGGGCAACGTTCTCGCAGGGGAATAATCCGGGGTTTTTCAATTCGCGATTCGCACAATTCACCCAGGCCGAACTGGATCTCAATCCGGACTTCGTCAGGGACGCGTCGCTGTTCCTCGACGAAGAAAACCTGGATAACTTCGAAATCGGCTGGAAGCAGTTGGCCATGAACGGCCGTGCCAACTTCTCGGTTGTCGCCTACACCATGGACTGGACAAACCAGAAGACCCGTACCGGCGTTCTGTTCAATGTCGCCGGTGGCGGCCAGTCGCCGACTACCGCTGCCGTCCAGGGATTCAGCACCGATCTCTCGGGGATTGAATTTGAAGGGCGCGCGCTGCTGACGGACGTGTGGACGTTGAGCGGACAATTCACCGTATCGGACGCAAAGTTCAGGGACTTCGAGTGCGGGTTTACGGATGACTTCGCACCGCCCAATGCCGAGGGTGTCGTGGACTGCAGCGGCAACACGCCGATTCAGTTTCCCGATTTCAGCGGCTCGGTGTCAGTGTCATTTGCCGACGTGATTCAAACCGGTAGTCTCGTCGGTTGGGACTACTTCGGCAGACTGGACGCGATTTTCATCGGCAAGCAATACACCGATGAACAAAACTTTTCCTATATCGGAAGCAGCAACCGAGTCAACTTGCGCGGCGGCGTACAGCGTGACAACGTTCGAATCGAAGCCTACGTGACGAACTTGTTCGACAACGATCAATATCTGGCGGGCGGGCGTATCAGCGACTTCAGCGCCGACAGGGGCTCTTTGTTCCCGTTCGAATTCAGCCCGAACCAGAGTCTGGGGTTGGTTCCCGCC
>VYEH01000206.1:2297-3722 GCA_009843005.1 Pseudomonadota bacterium
CCCGCCAAGATGCGGCAGTTCGGTGCCCGGGTTGCCGTGGATTTCTGAACCGCATAGTACCGCACGATCGCGCGACATCGCAGGAGAATTTTCTCCCGATCGATAATGTAGACTCCAGTCGACGACAGGCCGAGGTTGCCGCATTCTGACGCGTCGAGCTTGCTGGACGCGGCCTGCGCGATGCTCTGGACCCCAACAGCTCTCACTGCGAGACAAGCCATGAAGGGAGCCTCCGGGCGTAAGCCATGTTCGCTGCTGATCCGTGGCGGCATCGTCATTCCGGCCCCGGATGATGTGGACTCGCTCATCGAGGATGGTGCGGTTTGTGCCCTCGGCGACCGGATTGTCGCCGTCGGCAGTTTCGGCCAACTGCTGCGCGAATATGCTCCGGAACTCGTTTGCGGGTCGGACAAGCACCTTGTGATCCCGGGATTGGTCAATGCCCACGACCATGTGCGAGCACCCTCGACCCGACAACTGGGTGTTCACGATGACGTGCTGGAGGCCTGGATCGTCGACCTGCTCAGACTGCCGCGGGTCGATCCTCGCATCGCAAGCACCCTGGCCTGCTGCCGACTGCTGAGGTCGGGCGTCACGACGGTAGTAAACAGTTTCTACGAAGGCTCCGGCGAGCGCTACGAAAACATACTCGCTGACACGGTCGCTGGTTGCGAGCGATCCGGCGTCCGTACTCTCATGTCGCTGAGCGTATTGGACCAAGGCATTGTCGCAGAGCTTCTGGGCAACGTGCTTCCACATCTGCCGGAGTCGATGCGAAACTGCGTCCGGGAAATCCTGAACGCCCGCGATCCGATCGCCACATCAGACTATTTCGATATCGTTCGCAATTGGCGTGCCGCTTCGCCTTCCGGGCGGACCCTGTTCATGATGGGGCCGGTATCGGTACATTGGTGCAGCGACGGGTTGCTGCAAGCGATCTGGGAGCAGGCGCGCGCGCTGGATCTCCCTATCCAGACGCACTTGCTGGAGAGCCCGTATCAGCGAGACAGGGCCTCCACGCGTTACGGTCGATCAGTCATTCAATACATGTCCGAAGCCGGCCTGTTGTCATCACGCCTGTCGTGTGTGCATTGCGTGCACGTCACGCAAGCGGACATCGAATTGCTGGCCGGGGCCGGTGTGTCCGTCATCCACTGCGCAAGCTCGAACCAGCGCCTCAACAACGGAACGGCGCCGGTGAGCAGGATGCTCAAAACCGGTGTTAACGTCGGTCTCGGTCTGGACAGTCTGACGATAAATGACGACGACGACATGTTCGAAGAAATGCGTCAGGTCGCGCGGGTGTCGGCCGGGGGCGAAAGGCGCCTGGTCCGCGTACGTACAGGAGCGGCCCTGCAGATGGCCACCGTCAACGGCGCCAGGGCGCTCGGCATGATGAACGACATCGGGACGCTCGAAGTCGGT
>VYEH01000206.1:3732-9384 GCA_009843005.1 Pseudomonadota bacterium
TAGCGATATCGGCGTCGGCATTGGATCGGACACAGGAACAGGGATCGATTCGGTATCCCTGGATCGAATTGTCAATCGCGCCCGAAAGTCCGATGTCGACACGGTAGTCGTCGACGGTGAGATTGTCGTCGATGATGGACGGAACCGACACATCGATGAACAGGCACTGCTTGATGAACTCCACGAAGCCCTTGCAAGAGAAACACGCCGTAGGTCACAGAACGATGCAACGATTGCAGGGCTCAAATCCTACGTGCACGCGCTGCTCGAGCGTCGTTCGCAAACGGCGTCCATGACTTGACGCACAACACCAGGCGGCTGGCATCCAGTTACCGACGCGACACCCCAACCCCTCATCCGCGGACGGAAAAACTGCTCTCGAAGTTAAGGCTGCGCCGCCTCGAAAACGCCCCGGTGTCGATGGTCTGCTTCGTATAGCGTCCGGTGACCTCCAGTGGCGCCGCATCCTGGTCATGGCCACCCTCGCATGCGTCGATCAATTCGGCCATCAGGGCGCCGACGGCGCCGGCATTCTTGAACTGGTGACCGCTTGTCCCGACCGCCAGGTAAAACCCGTCCAGGTCGGATTTGTCGTAAATGGGCGTCCAATCGTCAGTCACGTCGTACAAGTCGACCACACCGGCACCCGAGTTCGGGATAGGGATCGACGGAATTCGCTTGGACAAACGGAATACCTGGGTGCGCCACTGGAGTTCGGAAATGTTCCGGTCGAAGTTGTCCGGATCCTCGATCCAGGTCTTCTCGTCGCAGACGGGGTCGGCGGATCCGACAGAGACCTTGTTGCCCGACTCGGGCTTGAGGTAGATGCCGATATTGGTATCCGACGCGATGATGCCGTACTGATCGAACGGGTACTCTTTCGGCGACGGCAGGTGATGTACCTCACGCCGCAATGCCCGGGTCTTGATTGACATCCCGTCTTCGACACCCGCCATGCGATTGACGAGGAACGAATAAGGGCCCGCTGCATTGACGACGATTGGGGCAGGCAGTTCCTCGCCGTTCTCAAGTTTAACGCCACGCACCCGACCGGCCGATCTCACAATGTCCGTAACCCTTCGATTGAGCAGAAATCGGCCGCCGTCGGCCTCCACAGCCTGCTTGATATTGCCGGTCGCCAATTGAGGATCGTTGACGTACCCGGCAATGGGCGTAAAGATTGCGCCGGCGAGCGGTTCGTCTCCATCCTCCCAGAAACTCGGGTCGTCGATGGCCTTTGGCGGCGCGTGCCGGGCGCCGTCGAAGATCGGCACCCGCTCCAGCAATCGCTCGCGCGACCATTCCTCGAAGGGAACGCCGATCGAACGATAGTGATCCAGCATGTCCTGACGGTCATTGGCCGAGGTCCTGATGACCAGGTGCCCGCACTGAATGTATTTTGCGTACTCGATCGGTTCCCCGAGGCCAAGAAAGTCAGCCCAGTTCTTCCAGTAGTGGTACCCCTCGTACGCCAGCTTGATGCTGTTCGCCGTCGAGAAGGAGAATCTCACCACCGCGCAGGAGTTGGACGTGGAGCCAAAACCGGCAGCTGGATTCTTGTCGATGTTCAGGGTCCGATAATCCCGGCGGCAAAGTGCCAATGCAATTGCGCAGCCGATCACGCCGGCCCCGATGATGATGACGTCCCTGTCGTTCAACAGGTCGTGTCCACCCGCCACGGATCCTTCGCCCAACTGTGGGGCTGCCTGCGCTCGAGATCCAACTGCTTCCAGCAATCCGAGTCGCTTGTGCTGCCGAACGCGTCGATCGCCACCGGACCGCGCAAATTCAAGAGACGGTCGCTCCCCGGGCGAAATGGCAACTCCGCCGCCCCTTTCGCGCCCATTGCCTGCTTCAGCAACCGACGATAGCGCTTGATTCCCACATCGGACTGTCCCAGGTGCTCCTGCGTGCGGTCCTGGATCGGGCCGGGTGACTCCACCGCCCACTGGTCATGGACGTTGATGTCCAGACCCATTCCGGTAAACGTCTTGTGCCGTTGTTCGTTTGCGTTAAATCCGTATCTGTTGTTCCTGTTCGTGAGCGGGCGGTAGTCGGGAAGCGTATGCACCTGCAGGCGCTGCGCGCGCATGAGATCGCGATCGACAGCCCCGCCGAAACTCGTGAAGATCGAGTACCAGTAGCAGTGCGTGTTGTCGATGGGAACGTGCCACTGCGTAATGGTCATCTCGTCGCTCATGGGAATCGCGATGGCGTTCGGAAAGACCAGGTTGGTGATGCGATAGTGCACCGTGCTGCTGTCGATATCACGCGTCGTGACCAGCCGGAATCCGAAGTCAGTGTCCTCGGTCCGGATCATCGGCCTGCTGAATTCGCGAAGGATCCTGGTCAGCGGAATGTTGGTGCCGGCTGCGCCGCCGCGAAACTGTTTGCCGTAGGCCTCCTCGGGATCCTCGTCTTCAAAAAAACGATGCAGGAACGAAGCGTGGGCTGGATCGATGCCGACTTCCAGCGCTTGCAGCCAATTGCATTCCCATAGACCCTTGAAAGCGAATGTGTGCTGTTCCGGTGCTTCGAAGCAGTCGTGCTCAGGCAGGGGTGGCGGATCACCGTCGCCGAGGTAGGCAAAGACGATTCCGTTGCGCTCCTGGCATGGATACGCCTTGTGTCTGAGCATTTTATGGAAGTGGCTGTCGGCAGGTTCCGCGGGCTGTTCCAGACAATGCCCGTTGACATCGTAGAGCCAGCCGTGAAACGTACAGCGCAGGCCTCCGTCCTCGCGCCGCCCATAGCACAGGTCGGCGCCACGATGCGGACAGTGGCGTCCGAGCAAGCCGTATTGGCCATCCTCGGCGCGAAACAGGACAAGCTTTTCGCCCATAAGCGTAACCGGAACTACGGGCCTGTCCGGAGTAAGCTCATCAACGAGCGCAGCGGGCTGCCAATAGCCCCTCAGTACCAGGCCTGCCGGCGTACCTGGCACGGTATCGGTGAGTCGTCTGTTTTCTTCCGCGCTGATCATCTAACAAATGGCGCCCGGGTATTCCCGGATTCGGGTGCTTCTGCTATCGTCCTGGAGTACCGCTGCCGATTGCATTGCTGCGTCCGGATTCATTGTTCGCTCCCGGCGTCATAAACGAGTTCACCGTTAACGTATGTGCGCAGGACACGCGTGTCGCGTATATCGTCCAGATTACTCTCCAGAATATCCCTGTCGACGACGATCATGTCAGCGTACTTGCCCGGCTCAAGGCTCCCGACTTGCTCTTCCCTGAACAGCAAGTAGGCCCCATTCGTGGTGTACAGTCGCAACGCCTGTTCCCGCGTGAGCACTTGATCTTCGTTAACGGCGCGGTCGACATAACGGGGCACGCGTTTAAGCGTAATCCACATCCCGAGAAATGGGTTGAAGGGATTTGTGGCGCTGTGGCTGTCCAGGCGGTGCCAGTGGTCGGATCCCCCGGCCACCAATACGCCGGCGTCGAATAACGACTTCAAGGGCTGGAAGTGGCGCAGGCGATTCTCGTCCCACTGATCCAGGAGGTTGTTGGAATCGAGGTAGAGCCAGGCCGGCTGTATGTCGGCAACAATCCCCCACTCGGCCATCTGCCCGATGACCTGCTCCGGGATGAAGTTTGCGTGGGTGAGCGACGGGCGCAGGTGCCGGATCGGTGTTTCGCGGATCACCGCACCGTAGGCCCGAACCAGTTCGGTGATGGCGGCGTCGCCGACCACATGTCCCGTGAACTGGAGCCCTGCATTCGCCGACGCCCGGATCAAACGCTCCAGTCGATCCCCCGACAGGACCAGGTTGCCCCGATACAGGGGGTCGAGGATAGCGAATCTGTCGCTTTCTCCCCAGGGCTCGAGCATGTATGCAGTACCGCTGGTAATGCCGCCGTCAATGAAGGTCTTGACGCCGATCAAATCAAGCATTGGATGGTTGATTTGCTCACGAAGTTGCCCGAGTGCAAGTATGTCCGCGACGATTTCTTCCACGTCACGCCCGGGTGAAGTGTCGAGGAGATGCATCAAAGAGAGCCTTGCCGTCAGGGCATCCTGGGCTGCAAGTTCTTCGTAGACCTTGATCGATATGGGCGTAGCCTTCCGATCGCTGACGGTCGTCAGCCCGACGGAATTGTAGATTCCCATCAGGTTGCGAACCGCCTCGACGCGTTCACTGTCATTGGTGCGATCAACTTCACCCGGGTCGTCAACGTAACGCGTATGGTTGCGAACCAGACCCGTGGGTTCGCCTGTAGTGGGGTCGCGCTCGATGTCTGCAGGCGTCTCGCTCTCGAACTCCCGGTCAATTCCAAGGCGCTCAAGCGCGAGACTGTTCAACGACGCTTTCGGATAATAGATATAGGGCGCGAAGATCACCGGGTGCCGCGGCGCAGCCTGGTCCAGTTCGGCCCTGGTGGGATAGCGCCGTTCGCGTAGACGCGGTGTCAGCACGGTCCGAACCCAGATCCACTCGCCTTCCGGCAACACTTGCGCCCTTGATCGTACATAGTCCATGACGTCGGTGACGGTGAGCATGGCCGGGATCGGGTGATCGAATTCCGAGACGCTCGCCTGGTCCGGATGCAGGTGGGAGTCGATCAGTCCGGGGAGCATCATTTGACCGTCGAGGTCTTCGACGACGCTGTCCGTATCGGCCAAAGCAAGCATCGCGGCGGCGTCCCCGGTCGCGAGAACGCGTGCACCCTCGACAGCCAAGGCCGAAACGATCGTGAAATTGGGATCCATCGTCACAATTCGGCCGTTAAGGAATATCCGGTCTGCGGCTGAAGCAGGTACACACATGAAGACACAGGCGAGGAACCAAACGGTGAGCCCATACACTCGGTGTGTCGCTCGACGCTGACTTCGGAATGCTCGGTAGCGTGGCTGCACCTCAGTCTCCGGGGCGTTCACCCATGAACAGAGGCCTTGTTTCTCTACTGGTGAACTTACAGCCGTCGGGGGTCAGAGAGTACCTGTCGTGGTACTCCCCCATGAACAGCGTGTACGCGGTGATGGGCGGCGTGGGGTCGTCCGCGGCCATGAACATGATGAAATAGGTAACTCCCGTCGCCGTCTCGGCATCGATCGGCGTGATATCGACGCTCGTGATCAACAATCTCGCAAAGGTCTGTGCGTCGTTGAGATCGAGACGCCCCACGATCTCGTCCCGGCCGACAAAGGACTCACCCTGCATCGTGAAGACCGCGTCTTCAGCGAACAGGGATTCGAAGGCCGACTTGTCGGAATTGTCCCTTGCGAGCGCGTAGGCGTGATTTATCTGGGTGCAGGCCGCGATAAGCTGGTCATGGCTCATCGTTTGCGCGATGCCGGGCGGCGTGAGACACGATAGCAGCATCATTGCCGGCAGAGACAACGTCCGACGCGAATTCAACAACTGTTCCATGTCCGGTACTGCGACGGCATGTCCACAACCAATCGGACTCTCTTGACCCGAAGTGACAAGCGATTTTCCGGGAAGCATTCAGCAATCCCCTGAACAGGCTCCGCAAGGTAGCACGTATGGCCGATTGTGAACAACTATTCGTATATCGAACAAGTCTGGGTCGGTGGAGCGACGGTCAATCAGCGAGTGCGCGCTGTATATCGTGGGCCGCTGACTTCAAAAGCGGGAGGCAAGTTTTGATCAGGTATTGTTTCTTGACGATCGCAATGTTCGTGAGC
>VYEH01000125.1:0-3250 GCA_009843005.1 Pseudomonadota bacterium
TTTCACCAATGGCAAAATGACCCCATCAGCGCAATCGGTGACGAATGCGGGCTAGAACGGGAGGCCTACGTAGTTTTCGGCGAAGGAGGCTTGGGCGGCTTCCGAGTCCGCCAGGTAATCGAGTTCCGCCAGCTGGATGCCGCGGTCGAAGGTGCTCTGGTCGGGGAAGCGGTGCAGGACGGTGCTGAGCCACCAGGAGAAGCGTTCGGCCTTCCAGACGCGTTTGAGGCAGCTGTCGGAGTAGGTGTCCATGAGGTCGGAGCGGCCTTCCTTGTAGTAGGCCGCGAACGCACGGTGCAGGTAGTAGATGTCGGAGGCCGCAAGGTTGAGGCCCTTGGCGCCGGTGGGGGGCACGATGTGCGCCGCGTCGCCAGCCAGGAAGAGACGGCCGTAGCGCATGGGCTCGGCCACGAAGCTGCGCAGCGGGGCGATGCTCTTCTCGATGGACGGGCCGATTTCCATGGACTCGGCGGCCTCGTGGGGCAGGCGCGCGCGCAGGGCGTCCCAGAAGCGGTCGTCGGTCCATTCTTCCAGGTCCTCGTCGAAGGCGCACTGGATGTAGTAACGGCTGCGGGTCATGGAGCGCATGCTGCACAGCGCAAAGCCGCGCCAGTGGTTGACATAGATAACTTCGTCGGAAATGGGCCGGGTTTCCGAGAGCACGCCCAGCCAGCCGAACGGATAGACGCGTTCGTGAGTCTTGAGCACGTCGTCGGGGATCGAGCGCCGGCTGACGCCGCGGAAGCCGTCGCACCCGGCGATGTAATCGCAGACCACTTCGTGCTCCAGACCGTCCTTCTTGTAGCAAAGCTTCGGCCGGTCGGTATCCAGATCATGGATGGCGACGCCCTCGGCCTCGTACACGAGCTGGCCGCCGCGGGCGTCACGCGCTTCCATGAGATCCTTGGTCAGTTCCGTCTGGCCGTAGATCATCACGGTCTTGCCCGTGTGCTTCTTCAGGTCGATTCGGAACCGGCGGTCGCCGAACGCCATTTCGAAGCCATCGTGGACCAGGCCCTCGCGGTCCATGCGCTCACCCACCTCAGCGAGCCTGAGCATGTTCACCATGCCCTCTTCCAGCACGCCGGCGCGGATGCGCCCGAGCACGTAGTCGCGGCTGCGCCGCTCGAGGATGACGCTGTCGATGCCGTGCAGGTCGAGTAGCTGGGATAGCAACAGGCCCGCGGGGCCGGATCCGATGATGCCTACTTGAGTTCTCATTGGAGATTTCCTTCGCGCTCTTTCGATGGCGGCGCCTTCGGCGTCAGGACGGGATCACCCGGCCCGGGTTGAGGATTCCCCGTGGATCGAGCGCCTGCTTGAGCCGCCCCATCAGGTCGATCTCCTTCGGTGTCCTCGAATGGTGCAGGAAGCCGCGCTTCAGGCTGCCAACGCCATGCTCGGCCGAAATCGAGCCGCCGCACTCGCCGACGAGACCGTATGCCAACTCAAGCACCGTGTCGTTCTCCGCTTCGTGGCCGGTGGTCACGAACAGGTGCAGATTGTTGTCTCCCAGGTGCCCAAAGACCAGGTTCAGCGAATTCGGTAGCTCGGCCGCCAGCGCACGGTCGAACGACTCGAGGAACCGCGGCATCGCCGCGATGTCCATGCTCACGTCCAGGGGGACATAGGGCGCCAGGGCTGGCGTGATCTCCCCGACTCCGTCGCGGATCGCCCAGAACGACTGCCGTTCGTTTTCGGACCGGGCGATCACTGCGTCCGTGATCGTTTCCGACTCCAGCGCACCGGCGAGAACCGATTCCAGCCGCTCGTTATCGGTGACCTGATCGACGCCCTCGGACTCCACCAGCACGTAGAACGGGTGCGAATCCTCGAATGGCGAACGCAGCGTCTCGACGATTTCCAGCACCTTGTCGAAGTAGCTCGCCCACATCACCTCGTAGGCGCTGATCGATCCCGCCAAGCCGGTCTGCACCGCCTGCAGCAAGTCGACGACATCTCCGAACGATTCCGCCGTGCACAACGCCGTGCACCGGCTGGACAACCGCGGTGCCAGGCGTAGAACGACCCGGGTAATCACGCCCAGTGTGCCCTCGGTGCCGACGAAGAGCTGTTTCAGGTCATAGCCGGCGTTGTTCTTGAGCATCTTGTTCATGGAACTGATGACCGTACCGTCGGCCAGCACGGCCTCCAGGCCGAGCACCAGGTTGCGGGCCATGCCGAAACGGATCCCCTGGTTGCCCCCGGCGTTGGTGGCGATGGCGGCGTCCTGCACGGCCTGCAACGGTGTGCCGGCCCTGGCAGTAATGGTCATCGACACGGGGTCCAGTTCTTCGATCCCGTTAAGCCGTTCCAGTGACAATGCGATCTCGCCCTTTCTCGGCGTGGCCCCTCCCGCGAGGCCGGTGAGCCCGCCCTGCACCACCACGGGCTGGGCGAACTCCGAGCAGGTTCGCAGCACCGCGGCAACCTCGGTGGTGGAACCGGGCCGCACGACGGCCATGGGAGGCTGGGCGTTTTCGCCGGTGTAATCCACGCTGTAGCGTTCGCCGATGCCGGCGCCGCTGAGAACGGCGCCACTCCCAAGCCGGTTGCGGAGGCGGTCGACGATTCCGTCGCGTACACCGACGGAAACAGCGCTCATTTCAGGTACCTCATCGGCGCCATTTTGGGCACTTGATGGGGAATTGTCCAAACCATTATTGCGTTCTTGCGGGGCGCGAAGGCATGTAGTTTGATTTGGGCGTGTGGCTCTATTGGACGCCGGGTTTCCTGGTGCGCTATGTTTCGGCAGCCTGATCGCGAGCGCAAGAGCACTATGAGGAAGGACGCCGGATGATCGATTTATACACCTGGACCACGCCGAACGGACGCAAGGTTTCCATCATGCTGGAGGAGCTCGACCTGCCCTACCGGGTCATCCCGGTACATATCGGCAGGGACGAGCAGTTCGAGCCGGATTTTCTGAAGATCAGCCCGAACAACAAGATCCCCGCCATCGTGGACACGGACTCGGGCGTGAGCCTGATGGAGTCCGCAGCCATCCTGATCTACCTGGCGGAAAAGACGGGGCGTCTGTTCCCGCAGTCGGGCGCGCGCCGCTGGCAGGTGCTGGAGTGGCTAATGATGCAGATGGGCAGTGTCGGGCCGATGCTCGGGCAGACCCACCACTTCCTGTTCTACAACAGGGGCAAGGCGCCGTACGCCGAAACCCGCTATCACAACGAGACGAAGCGAATTTACGGGGTATTGGACAAGCGCCTCGGCGATCACGAGTTCCTGGCCGGGG
>VYEH01000125.1:3260-9354 GCA_009843005.1 Pseudomonadota bacterium
CATCGCGACCTTCCCGTGGATTGCCCGGCATCCGCGCCAGGAGATGGATTTGCGCGAGTACCCGAACCTGCTCCGGTGGTACCTGCAGATCGTGGAACGCCCGGCGGTGCAGCGCGGCTATTTCGTGCCGGCCACGAGCGACGAGATTCCCATGCCCGAATAGCGGGGGCGGCCTTACCTCGTCCAATGCTCACGCGCGTCGCGAGCGCGCGAACGTCTCCCGGAGGCCTCTTGGGTCAGGCCTGTCGCGCGGCAAGCAACTCCTGCTCGGCTTGCTTCAGCGCGAGAATGTGTTCCGGCAAGGTACCGCAGCAGCCGCCCAACAGTCTTGCGCCCTGACGCACCCAACCCCATGCGAGGCTGACGAACTCGCCGGGTGTCAGCTGCTGCGTGAACTGCCAGTCGGGAGCCTCGAAATCGCCCAGTTCGGGATAGACGCCGCAATGCCCATCCCAGACGCGCTGCACCTCGGCCAACGAACGACCCACCGCTTCGGGGGGCGTATGCATGACATTGACCACGGCCGGTTGCATGGGGATGAGAGCCTCCAGCGGATCGGCCAGCAGCGTGTCCGGGAAATCGAAACCCACCAGCCTGTCGCCCGCCTCGCTCAGGCGCGTGCTGACGCCCAGCCAGACCGGCAGTCCGCTCTCGACGGCCGCCGTCATGGCCATTCGGGCGTGAACGGTGTCTTCCATCATCTCCAGCGCGATGAGGTCGGCGCCTTCCGAGGCCAGCAATTCTGCCAGTTCCCGATAGGCATCGAGCTCCACGCGCGCCTCCGGATACGCGGCGGGATCGTTCCCGGGCGGCAGGCACGAGAGCGAGCCGGCGATAGCCACCGGGCCGGCGGCCGCGTACTCCCGAGCTTTCCTCGCCGCCCGCATGGCCCTGCGGTTGATTCGCTCGAACTCGTGGTCCAGTCCGGCCGATGCCAGTACGAATCGCGTCGTACCGAACGTGTTGGCCGTGATGACTTCGGCGCCGGCGCGGATGTAGTCCCGATGGATGTCCCGCAGCAGCGCCTCGTGGCCGAGCGCCGCCGCGCCGCTCCAGGCATTCGCGTCCATGGCCACGCCGCGGCGCTGCAGTTCGCTGCCCGTGCCTCCGTCGATGATGAGGAGTTCGTCAGCGTCGAGCTTGTCGATCCAGAATGATTCCATCGTCGGCGCAGGTACAGCCGGGCGCCTCGCCGGTCCCGATGCAGCGGGGGGCCATTGCCAACGCCCGCCAGTGTAACCGACCGGCAAACATGGCTGGGCTATACTTGCCGGCGGGAAATTCGGCCTTGCAGGGGCGCAGTGCGGTGGTGTCGTCATAGTGCCATGCGCCGCCCGGGAGAACGTGCAGGATGGACAGACGAGCATCCGGTTTCATGGCGGGACTCGCGTTTCTTGCCGCAGCGGCGGTGGGCAGCGCGCAGGACCTGGACACCGAACGCTTTTCGTATGTAACCAACGAACCCTACCGCCCGGACTTCACGCTGGCGACTGTCGACGGAGGAACCCGGTCCGTTTCGGAGTGGGACGGCAAGGTACTCCTGGTGGATTTCTGGGCCAGCTGGTGCATCCCCTGCCGCAAGGAGATGCCCGCCTTCAACCGGCTGCGCGCCGAATACGGCGATCAGGGTTTCGAGGTGGTGGGCCTGGGTGCGGATTCTCTCGACAAGGTCATCGAGTTTCTCGACGAGGTGCCGATCGATTTTCCCATCGTCTACGGTGATCTTTTCGATGTCATGGACATCAGCGAAGCCTACGGAAACACCTACGGCGGGCTGCCGTTTAACGCGTTCGTGGACCGCGACGGCATCATCCGCTATGTTCAGAAGCCCGGCGAGGTGACCTTCGAGGAAGCCGAAGAGATCCTCCTGCGGCTGCTCTGAGCATGACCGGCCGATCCGGCGAGGGACCGTCAGAGCCGCGCAAGCCGGAATTGGTGGTCGGACTGAACGCGGTCATTCTCGCCGTCACCGCCCATCAGCCTCGTGTCCTCACTGTCAGCGCCCAGGAATTGGGCGAGGACTTCTTCGGGATGGACACGCTGCATCTGCCGCGGGCGCTCCCCTTCGGCTCCTTCGACGAAAAGAACGACCGCACGCTCGAGCTTTGCATGCGCCGGTCCGTGCTGGAAAAAACCCGGGGCGAACTAGGTTACGTGGAGCAGCTCTACACGTTTGCCGATCAGGGGCGCGACCCCAGGGAGCGCGCCGGAGGCAACCGCGTCCTCTCCGTGGGTTATCTGGCGCTGGCGCGCGAGCAGGGCCTTTCCCGGGCGGAAAACGCGAGCTGGCAACATTGCTACCGGTACTTTCCCTGGGAAGACTGGCGGGGCGGCCGGCCACGGATCATGGACGACATCGAGTCCGCACTGCTGGATTGGTCCCACGGTAGCGCGGAGCGGCGGGAGCGGGTGGAAATCTGCTTCGGGTTGGGAAATGCCGGCTGGGATGCCTACCAGGTACTCGAACGCTATGAACTGCTCTACGAGGCGCGCCTGATATCGGAATACTGGACCGACCGCGGCCACGACGACGACATGCCATCCGACGGGGGGCTGGGGGAATCAATGGCCTTCGACCATCGGCGCATCCTGGCGACGGGGCTGGGACGAATACGCGGCAAACTCAGGTATCGCCCGGTGGTATTCGAATTGCTCCCGCCCACCTTCACCCTGCTGGAGTTACAGCGCGTGATCGAAGCGCTCACGGGGCTGCGGGTACACAAGCAGAACTTCAGACGCCAGGTGGAACGGGCCGGCCTGGTGGAAGGCACGGGCCAGCGGGCCGGGAAAACCGGCGGCCGGCCGGCGGAACTGTTCCGGTTCCGCCGTGCCGTGCTTCGCGAGCGCCGCGCTCCGGGCATGGCGACCCTGCAGGGCGCAAAGCGAACCGGTTCGGAAACCAACTGACAATTGCGAAGCGGCAATTGATGCGCGCGGCGGCCTAAAGAATTATTAACGAAACATCGTTGACCCGTCATTTTTCGCTCGGGTAGGCTCACCTGTCCAGCCAGGGAGGATCCCCGATGTATACGCGACGCGAATGGCTCAAACTGACTGCCGCCGCCGGCACGGCTCTGGCAATTCACCCACGACTTTTGCAGGCGCAGGACGCGCCCATGATCACCCGGGCAATCCCCTCGACGGGCGAGGAATTGCCCATCATCGGACTTGGCAGTTCGGCGACGTTTTCCAGCGTCGCTCGCAGCGACGACGTAACGGCGCTGCGCGGCGTGTTGACGACGTTGCTGGACAATGGCGGCAGCGTATTCGATACCGCGCCCAGTTACGGCGCCTCCGAAGAGGTGGCCGGATCGATCATCAACGAGATCGACGCCCGCGACCGCGTCTTCTGGGCCACCAAGCTCAACGTCGCCGGCCGCGGCGGCGGAGCGGCGGACCCGGACCTTGCATGGGAGCAGGTCGAGACGTCGTTCGATCGCATACAAAAGACACCCATCGACTGCATCCAGGTCCACAACCTGGGCGATCCGCCCACGCAATTGGGCATCCTTGACCAGCTCAAGGCGGAAGGGCGAGTGCGCTACACGGGCATTACCTGCACCACACAACGGCGCTACGACGAATTTGCCCAGGTCATGCGCGACTATTCGCTGGACTTCATCGGCGTGGACTATGCCGTGGACAACCGGCTGGCCGCCGAGACGATTTTGCCCCTGGCGCAGGACCGCGGTATCGGCGTAATGGTGTACGCGCCGTTTGGACGCACCCGGCTGTGGAACCGCGTATCGGGCCTTGACGTGCCCGAATGGGCGGCGGAGTTCGGCGCCGATTCCTGGGCCCAGTTCTTCCTGAAATACGTTGCTGCCCATCCCGCGGTAACGGTCATCACACCGGCGACGAGCAGGCCGGTGAACATGCTGGACAACCTGATGGGCGGCAGGGGTGCGCTACCGGACGCGGCGACGTTGCAGCGGATGGCGGAGTACGTGGACGCGTTGCCTTCGGCCTGAACCCGCGTTTCTCGCCGGGAAATCGCGTCACTCGCTCGCGCGAGTGTTCGCAAGCCCCCAGACCTCGAGCCAATCGCGCATTTTCGTGATCTCGGCGCGCTGCTCGACGACGATTTCCTCGACGAGCACGCCGAGTCCGTAGGGGCGTCGCCCGCTGGTCAGTTGCCGGCGCTGCTGGGCATGGGACATGTCGATCGCGCCCTGGTGGTGAAAGATCATGCCCTCCAGCCAGAGCCGTTCGAATTCGTCGCCGCTCGCCGCTGCCAGCGCGTCCATCTGCGCCGATGACAGCATGCCCGCCATAGGCGGATCGTCGTGCAGATGCGGCTCGGGCAGGTCCAGGCCACGCTCGGCGGCAAGATCGAGCAGGGACCGCATCATGCCGATCTCCGCAGCCTGCGCCCGCCTGACGAAGTCTGCAAACCGATGAAACTCTGGCCGGTCGGAACGCTCCGGCACGAGCAGCGACATCACGACGGCCTGCTCGTGGTGCACAATCATGTGCTGCATGTAGGTGAGGTCGGCGGCGCTAAAAAGCGGTTCAATCGCCTCCTCGGCCGACGAATCGGGTAGGCCCGCCCGCTGGGCGGGCGCTTCCCAGGCTACCAGGGCGGCAGCGGCAACCGCTGCTGTCATCCAAGCCGTCTTCGATCGCATGTCAGCCCCCGCCTTCCGCCAACCACTGCTCAGTGCGGGCTCGTGCGGTTCGAGGACCAGATGCCGTCCTGCGGCACTTCGTCGGCGCGCGGACCGGTGTACTTGAACACGTGCAGCCCCGTGTGGTTGTCACCGGCGTAGATCAGGCCGTCGTGGAAGTCGGGATAGGTCATGATGTCGCCCCACGGCACCGGCCTGGCGTGACCCACCTCCCTCGGGTTGAACGGGTTGGAGATATCGATCGCGCGGATACCGTGGCCGAGCCAGTTGACGAACACGAGATTCTCGAGAACGGTCGGATTGTGCGCGTGCATCATCGGGCGAATCGTCGATCCCGGCGGGACCGGCTGCGCCAGGCAGTTCTCGATCAGGCTGTCGGACATCGCGTGCGCACCGATCATCATCGGATTGATCTCCGAACGCACGTCGATGATCCGGAAGCTTCGCTCCGGGCACGGTCCGAAGGGCCATTCCTCGGTAATCACCACAAAGGATGGCCTCCCCGGCTCGCTGCCGCGTGACATGGACGGGCGATTCGGCACGGGGATCGCGCTGTGCACGCCGACGTTGGTTACGAACGGTGGCGTGAAGTCGAAGCGCGACCGCTCCTCAAGCCGTGTGTAGCGTACGAGCTTCAGTTCGTCGGAGATGTCCGATGTGAGCATCGCGAGTACTGCGGGGTCGGAGTTGAGCACCGGGTGCGCGCAATCGTTCGCGACCTCCGGCAGCCTGGTGACGTCGACCAGGCCGCCGACCGCGCCGTCGACCCACACGTTGGTCGATGCCCGATTGCAGGCGGCGCCCGACACGAGCGCAGCGTTCGTGCTGTTTGCGATGAATTCGGTATTCAGGATGTACACGCCGGCCGTGCCGCCGCCGGCATAGAAGCGCTCGCCGTCGTCGGACAGCGTGCCCGAATGCAGGTCGTTGCCCTGGGTTTGCAGCGAGGCGCCCGGGCGGCCCCGCCGGTCGGTCAGGTGACTGTAGTCCAGGAAACGGCCGTCGGCGTAGAGTCCCGTATCGTCGGGAATCTCGTCACGGATCGGGCCGCCGATCTCTTCCAGCGTGAACGACGCGAGAAACAGGGGCTCATCGAGCACCTCTCCGGTGTTCTCGTCCGTGATGGCCGTGAAAACGAGGTCTTCCGGCTGCGAACCATAGGTCTGCGAGGCCACGATGAAGCGGTTGGCGTTGTCGGGATCGTGCCAGAGATAGAATTCGTGGGCCAGCACGCCGGCCGCCATCGCGCCGTCGTCCACGGGAAGGCAGGTTTGCGGATCCAGCGTGTAGGTAATGACGTCGCCGCCAGTTCCCGTGGCGGCGGCGCGCACCATGAGCATGCGCTCGGCGCCGTCGGTCGACGTGTAGTTGTACGGGCGCAGTTCGCGATCTCGCACGGCCGTGAGACCGTCCGGTGTGGTCAACTGGGGCATCGTGCCGATCTCCACCGGCGGATCGGCCTCCGG
>VYEH01000370.1 GCA_009843005.1 Pseudomonadota bacterium
CCTGACGAATGACCGACTCCGAAGATGTTTTCCGGGTCAATGTTGATATCGGACGACGAGTGCAATTCTTCGAGCAACGTATCAACAAACGCGTAATCGTCACGCTCTGATTCCAAACCTTCATGCCAGAGCCACATACCGCGCGCGCCACCGTCTTCGACGCCCTGGGGAACCTCCGGTTTCTTCTCGGAAAAGGCAGACATTTTGATAGTGATGAAATCTTCCTTGTACGATTCCAATCTTGGCGCCCAATCCAGATAACTCAATATGGATTCGTCAGTGTGGTCGGGACGACACATACAACCGTGAAAAAACAGGACGACCGGATACGCTACGTCATTGTCATACGAGCCGGGAAACGTAACGGAAAAATGTCGGTCGTAGCCATTGATATTGATGGTGCCACGATTCGTCCGATCGAGTTCCAGACTCGCGAATACGAGTTCAGTGCCATCGGGCTGAATTGCCGGTTCAACCATCCCGGCGTCGCCCTGTGCGTCGGGGACTGATGCTGGAATCAACCAGGCAATGACTGTGTAAACAGCCGCGAGCCGCGGAACCGTGTGTCGTTTGCTCTCTCGCAGAACAGCCATTCGCGCTCCAAATCGTTTCTCGGCCCGGATTTTACCGAGTCCAGCCCACCAGGTAGCCAATGAAGCACATCATAACGGTTATTGCCCGACCTGCGTCCTACGGCTACTCTACGACCGCCGAGCGTGTTGAGTTCGAATTGTCGAAAGGAGCATGGCCATCAGGATCCCACTACTTGTCTCTTTCCTGGTTTTATTGGGCGCATCCGCCACGAACGCGGAAGCGGTCCGCTTCGATGTTGAAGTCCGCGAGGATGTGCTCGGCGGCAGGTCCTGGGGTCTCGCCGGCGCCTATGAACGGCTCGCGGGGCGGATTCATTTCGAGGTGGATCCGCAAAACAGCGCCAACCGGATCATCCGGGACATCGACCACGCGCCGCTCAATGCAGCGGGCCGCGTCGAGTTTTCGGCCGACTTCTACCTGCTGAAGCCGAAGGACATCGGAGCGGGCAATGGCACGGTATTGCTCGACGTCATGAACCGCGGGCGCAAGCGGGTACTGCGCTACTTCAACGTCGCCCCAGCGGTCAACGACCCGCGCACCGAAGCGGAGCTTGGCGATGGCTTTCTCATGCGCCAGGGATTCACGCTGCTCTATGTCGGGTGGCAATTCGACGTGCCCGAGCAGCCGGGCCTGATGCGGGCCTACGTACCGGTTGCCACCGTCGGCGGTGAGCCCTTCGAGGGGCTGGTGCGAAGCGACTTTGTGGTGCGCCAGCCGGCTTTCGATCACTCCCTGGGCGATCGGGGGCATATCCCATACGCTGTGGTGAACACTGACGATCCCCGCAACGTCCTGACCGTCAGGGATTCTGCGGCAGGCGAGCGAACGGTCATTCCCCGGGACGCGTGGCAGTTCGGACGCCTCGAGGACGGCCGGATGGTGGCGGACACGACCCGGGTCTATCTCTCCAGCGGTTTCGAGCCGGGCCGAATCTACGAGGCGGTGTTCGTGTCGAAGGATCCGCCAATCGCCGGACTGGGCCTCGCCGCGATGCGGGATGCTGTCTCACAGCTCAAGTACAGCGGCACCGGCGCGTTGGGCATCCCGGCGGGCAGCATCGAGCGGGCGATCGCTTTCGGCGATTCCCAAGCGGGGCGGTATCTGCGCCACTATGTCCACGACGGCTTCAACGCGGACGAGCAACAGAGGAAAGTCTTCGACGGCCTGATTCCACACACCGGCTCCAATGCGCGCGGTAGCTTCAACCACCGCTTTGCGCAACCGTCCAGAGCAGTGGATGCGAGCTACTTCTATCCGGGCGATCAGTTTCCCTTCTCCGACGTGATGCAGACGGATCCCGTCACGGGCGTGGAGGACAGCCTGCTGGCCCGGGTATCGCCCGAGACGACGCCATACATCTTCTATACCAACACCTCAACGGAGTACTGGCGTCTGCCGACCGCATTGATTCACACGACGGTCAATGGAACAATCGACGTGCCGCCTGCCGACACTTCCAGAATCTATTTCTTTTCGGGCACCCAGCACGTACCCGCCCAATTTCCCGCGAATCGAACCGACGGCCTGCGGGTGGGGAATCACAACGACTACACGTGGTTCCTGAGGTCACTGCTGCTGAAGCTCGATGCCTGGACGAGGGGCGGCACGCTGCCGCCCGAGAGCCGCTACCCGCAGGTCGCGGACGGCACGCTGGTGGAGCTTGAGGCCCTCGAATTTCCGCAGATCCCGCGGGTCCGGCCACCAGTCGACGTCAGCCGCGCCTACCGGCTGGACTACGGACCGGAGTTCGATACCCTCGGCATCATCACCAACGAGCCGCCCGTAGGGGACACACCGTTTCCCTTGCTGGTGCCCCAGGTCGACGAGACGGGCAACGAAATCGCGGGCATCCGCTCGCCCGAACTCGCCGTGCCGCTGGCCACGCATGCCGGTTGGAATCCCTTCAGCCCGATCGCCAGCCAGGGTTCATACATCCGACTGGCGCAGACTCGAACCGAACGGGAGGCCGCCGGCGACTCCCGGCTCTCGGTGGAGGAACGTTACGCGAGTCGTGAGGAGTATCTGGGCCTGGTGGCGGGAGAGGCCCTGAGCTTGATCGAAGAGGGTTACCTGTTGGGCAGCGACCTGCCCGCGATCCTGCAGAACGCGGGGACGCACTGGGACCATGTGATGGGGGACTAGCGCGGCATTGAGGCATACGCCTCGACTGCAACCCGTAGGGTAACTATCACGCGTTCGGCAGCTGCCATGGCGCTACCGTCATGAGATGCAACACTGACACAAAACCTGCCCGGTATTCCGGCAGTTTCACGCCGCCGCCCGGTCTCAGGCACCGGCACGTGCAGACGATACTCTCGAGAATGCCGCTCCACGCTCCGGTCACGCGCGGCCGCATCAAGGCGCTGCTCAACGCGTCGCACGAGGAAATCGTCGAGTGTGGCGACGGCGTCCGCCTCATGGGCCTCATGAGCGCCCGTTCCCCGGCCGCACGCGGGCTCGTCATTATGCTTCACGGCTGGGAAGGCTCGGCCGAATCGATCTACATGCTGTCCGCGGGCGCGACGCTGCTAGAGCGCGGCTACGATGTCTTTCGCCTCAACTTCAGGGATCACGGGGCGACGCACGCCCTCAACAAGGGAGTCTTCCATTCGTGCCGGATTGACGAAGTGGTCAATGCCGTCAAGGCCATTCAGGGCCGTCACCTTGCCCCGCGCACCGTCCTTGTCGGCTTTTCGCTCGGCGGCAATTTCGCCCTGCGGGTGGCCGTGCGCGCGGTCGGCGCAGGCATCGATCTCGACCGCGTCGTCGCTGTATGCCCGGTGCTCAGGCCCAGGAACACCATGCAGGCGCTGGAGACGGGGCTCTGGGTCTATCGGCGCTACTTTCTCAAGCGCTGGCGTCGCTCGCTCGCCGCCAAGGCCCGCAGTTTCCCCGGGCGCTACGACTTCGGCGACCTGCACAGGCTCCGCACGCTGTCGGCCACGACCGAGTACCTAGTCACGCGCTATTCGGGCTTTCCCGACCTCGATACCTACCTGGAAGGCTACGCGATCACCGGCCGCGCCCTGGAAGGGCTTGACGTGCCCTCTCGGATCATCGCTGCCGAGGACGACCCGGTGATACCCGCCCGGGACCTCGCCGACCTCGCCCGAAGCAGCGCACTCTCGGTGAGCCTCTTCCCGCACGGCGGTCACTGCGGCTTCGTCGCGGGCTACAGCCTGCGCAACTGGCTCGACGACGCCATCGCCGACCTGCTCGAAGCGCCGATTTCGGAGCTTAGGGCCGCTTCGCCCTAGCGGCGGGAGATTGCCGTTCGGACTGGGCATGCGCATCGGGCTATTCGGCCCAGGGTTCCATCCATCTTGCCCACCTACAAGCGTTGGCATAATATGCCATTAACTGCAGCGGTCGCGAGTCTGAACCATGCCTACACGGAACGTTGTGCTGACAGAGCATCAGTCGAACCTGATTGCCAGGTTGGTGGCGTCCGGCCACTATCAGAATGCCAGCGAGGTGATGCGAGAGGGCCTGCGGCTGATCGAGCGCCAGGAATCGGAGAACGCGATCCGACTCAAGTCCATGCGCGAGGCGGTGGAGGCCGGCATCGCAGACATTGCAGCAGGACGGTTCCGCACATTCGACACGGCGGACTCGCTGCGAGACCACCTTTCAGCAATTGTCACAGAGGCGCTTGCTGACTTGGCGTCCGCTCACGATGTCGGGCAGTGACCGGTGACCGAACCTGGCGCGTGCGCGTAACGGCCACGGCAGAAAACGACATCCGAAACATTCTCCAGTGGACGTATGAGCGATTCGGAGATGTGCAAGCGCAAATCTACGGTGAGACCCTGACGCGCGCCATCCAGGCCCTGACCGAGGGACCCTATGTCACAGGTTCGAGGCAACGCGACGATATCGGGGAGGGACTTCTCACGTTGCATGTAGCGCGCGGCAGACGCAAAGGCCGGCACCTGGTCCTGTACCGGATCGGAGACAAAGGCACGTCGCGCATGATCGAAGTACTCAGGCTGCTGCACGATTCAATGGACCTGGTTCGCCATGTGCCGGCGAAGGAACCCGACAGGGACGCGATTCATGACAATGATGTCAGGATAACGTTGCGCCTCGCACGAAACCTGTAGGTGCTAACCATGACTAAGACTGTAACTTCAACATACGATGTTGCCGAGCACCTTCGCACACCGGAGGAAATGGCGTCCTACCTGGAAGCCAGCATTGAGGAAGCTGACGGCGACGCCGCTTTTATCGCCAAGGCGCTGGGAGACATCGCCCGTGCCAAGGGCATGTCGCAGGTCGCGTGCGACGCTGGTCTGTCCCGCGAGAGCCTCTACAAGGCGCTTTCCGGGGAACGCAATCCGACATTGGACACCGTTCTTCGAGTCGTCGGCGCCCTGGGCTTGAAGTTGCGTGCCGAAGCGGTGCTCGATTAGGCACTCGTTGTACCGTCAGAATGAATCGCATTCGAGTGAAAATCTGCTGTATTTCTTCCCTCGATGAAGCCGCGATGGCTATCGACGCCGGCGCCGATGCATTGGGCCTCGTGGGGGAGATGCCGTCGGGGCCGGGTGTCATTGACGATGGTCTTGCGCGCACTATCGCGGAATTCGTTCCACCGCCCGTCTCAACCGTTCTCTTGACGGCGCGACGGAGCGCCGACGCGATCGCCGACCACGTGAGCGAATGTGGCACGATCGCCGTCCAGATTGTGCGGCATGTCGATCCGTCAGAATATTCGGCATTGATCGAGTCGCTCCCCTCCGTAAAGAGGATTCAGGTGATTCATGTGGAGGATGAAACGGCGTTGGACCTGCTCGAACGGTACGAGCCATATGTACATGCCTTTCTCCTTGACAGCGGGCGACCGGCCGCGGCGCGGGTTGAACTGGGCGGTACCGGGAGAACGCACAACTGGGAAATCAGCGCCGAATTCGTCCGAAGGTCCCAAAAACCCGTTTTTCTTGCCGGTGGTTTACGACCGGGCAATGTTGCCGAGGCCATAGAGCGCGTCCGTCCTTTCGGCGTTGATCTCTGTTCCGGCGTAAGGACGCTCGGAAAGCTCGACCCGGTCAAGCTTGAGCGATTCATGAATGCCGTTCGAGTAGAGCAGTCTGTGTCGCAGAATTGAAACGCCTGGGCCGCTCGCGTACGATACTAACGGAATACTTGTAGCGCTCGCACAACAGAAGAGCATCGCTCAAGACATGCGCTGCACACAATAGGGGGACTCAGTAATGTTTGTATCCGGCAAACTTTCTTGCAGTGCCATCATCGGCACTTGCATCGCGGCACTCTCCCTCCCGCTTCAGGCTCAGGAAGATCAGGGCGTGGAGTTGGAGGAGATCGTCGTCACCGGCTCCTTTCTCTACACCGGCATCGACTCACCGTCACCGGTTTCGGTGATTTCGGGCGAGGACATGGTGGCTTACGCGCCACCCGATCTCGTCAGCTTTTTCATCAACAACGTACCGCAGAACTTTGAGGACGATATCGGCAGCCAGATCGAAAATGATGGCCAGAGCCGGGCGCGTTCGGACCGTAACGCGACGATCAATCTGCGCGGCCTCGGAGACATGAATACGCTCGTCGTGCTGAACGGGCGTCGCACGATCGCCTATCCGAGCCCGACCGGTACCGGCTGGTACCGCACCGCGATCAACTCGCTCGTGCCGCGGATTGCGGTGCAGCGGACCGAGCTGTTGCTCGACGGCGGCTCGGCCACCTTCGGTTCCGACCCCGTGGCCGGCGTGGTCAACTTCGTCACTCGCAACAACTTCCGCGGCTTCGACATGAGTATCGACAGTCGGACGCTGCTGGAGGCTACCGATGCCAAGAACGCGACCGTTTCAGGGATCTTCGGCGCCGGTGACGATGACACGAGCATCATCGTGGCCATGGAGTTTCACCAGGAGGATCTGGTCGAGGTCATCGACGTCTCTCCGCAATTCGACGACTTCCTGGCGAACCCCGACGTCACGTACCAAACGGGCTACGGGCTCGAAGCCAACGAAACCCTGGAGTATCGCAACGCGGGGGGCGGCGCCCGATACGTCGATCCGGACTGCGGCAACCCGGCCTTCGGCCACCCGTTTTTTGCGGGTTGGCTCATAGACGATGAGCCGCTTGTGATGGACTCCGCGGTGGAAGCGTCCGACTACGCGTCTGCTACCGCCTGTGGGCGGCCGTACGACAACGGCCTGTTTGACGACGCCGGCAGGCTGCTCAACAACAATGTCAAACAGATCAACCTGTTCTCCCGCGCCGAGCACCACTTCAGCAATGCGTTGCGGGCCAACGCCGAGATCGCCTACAGCCGCCAGCGATACGACGACATCGATCAGTGGGGCGACAACGGTTCCCAGGGGTGGCTCATAGAACAGAACGCACTGGGCCCGGAGTTCGCGATGCCGGCCAACCATCCGGGCCTGGTCCGCGCACAGACGCTGCAGCCGGGTTTCGGCATGGGCCAGCCCGTCTACGCCCGCGACGAGACGCTGCCGTTTCTGAGTGAGATGCCCGCGTTCAGTCAAAACGATCTGTTCCGCGCAGCGTTCGGCGTCGAAGGCGACATCAATTCCAACTGGACATGGCTGCTCGACGGTTCTGCCCAGTACAGCGATCTCCGCGCCGGCGTCCGCGACGTGGTCCTCGACCGCTACCCGCCGGCCATCAGCGGGCTGGGCGGACCGGACTGTCTCCCGGACACCGGGACACCGGGCATGGGCGACTGTTACTTCTACAATCCGTTCATGAGCTCGGCGCTGCCCGATGCGGAATCGCGGCAAACGAATCTATCCCAGACCGGTCTTGCCAACCACCCGGATCTGCTGACCTGGCTGATTCCGTTGCGCACGGATGTTTTCGAAGGCGAGCTCTTCACCCTGGACGCGCGTATCACGGGCCAGTTCGGCGCTTTGCCGGGCGGGCCGATCGGTCTCGCCACCGGCATCGCTTACCGCGAAGAAGAGGTCGGGCGCGATGCCGACGCCATGGTCAATGCCGGCGAGATGGCCACGCTCGGCGTCTTTAACGACTTCCGCGGCAAACAACAAGTGAATTCGGTGTATTTCGAGCTGGCCTTGCCGGTCCACGAGGACATCAATGTCCAGGTCGCCGGACGCCAGGAAGAGTACGACATTGGCTTCAGCGAGTTCTCACCGAAGATTGCCGCGCTCTGGACGCCGACCGATCGGTTGACGCTGCGTGCTTCCTGGGGCACCTCGTTCAAAGGGCCTTCGATCAGCCAATCGGCGGCGGAGACCATCTTCACCGGCATGGGCCCGCCGCGCACAACCGTCGGCGGCATGACATACGGCATGGGTCCCGGCACCGGGTTCATTTATATTTCGAAGCCGAACACGGCCCTCGATCCCCAGACGTCGGACAACATCTCGTTCGGCGCCGACTTTATCGTCAACGACCGGATCAGCGTGGGCGGTAGCCTCGTACAGATCGACATCGCGGATCTGATCGTCTCGACGACGGCGAACAATGTGCTCTCGCAATGCTACGTTCGCGATGCCAACGGCATCCCGTACACGCAGAACGGAAGGAGCAATGGCTCGCTCATGTATCCGGTCGTCGGCCCCGACGGCTCCAAGTGCGTCGGTACGGTGATCGACGCTGATCCGTCCCTCTACTTCGATGTCGACGGGGATGGCGTTCTCGACACGACCCGGCAAAACATCGCTACGCTGCTCAACTCGCCGGTGAACATCGGGTATATCGACACGCAGTTCTTCGATCTGTATGCCAACATGAACTTCGATACACCGATAGGCCCAATGAACTTCCGGCCCTCCCTGACCTTCACGCTGCAGTACGACTTCCCGCTCGGGGATATCGGGGGCCGCGACGGTCTGTGCAGCGAGGGCGTCTGTAGCGGGATCGGCCGCAGCTTCGGCATGGGTTTCAACGGCGTAACGGACATGCCCCACTGGCAGGGGGTCTTCCCCGCGACGCTCAACCTCAACAACCAGGACATCCGCGTTGTTGCGCGCTACCGTGACGGGCTGAACAACGCCTTTGACGATTTGCCGCAAGATGAGTTCCTGACCGCCAGGTGGGAACGCGACGAGGGTCAGTTGACGATCGACGTCAATTGGGCCTACCGATTCAACCAGGGATCGAGCGTTGCGCTTTCGGTCTACAACCTGTTTTCTTCGGATCCGCCCGCTCAGGACGCCCAGCGTTTCAACCAGCGCAGACGTGAGATCGGCCTTCAGTTCCGGCACTCGTTCGACACCAGCTGATGCCGCGGACTTCGTGCCAGTGTAGCTCGGTGGGGCGGGTGTCGCCGTAGTCTGGTTGAATGCGGGCCACGCGCAAGGCGCGGGCCGGCGCCGTGTTCAATTCGTCCCGCCGACTATGCGCTCCGCTGCCGCGAGCAATTCCGCGCCCGTGCCGCAATCGATAATCGCGTCGCCCACCGCCGCTAAACGCTCACGCTCGGTAACGCCCGCCAACAACGCTGAAAGGCGTTCGCCCGTGTCGGCGCCGAACCGGCGCGACGCCAAACGCTCCAGCACGAATTCAAGGCCCTCTGCACGGCCCTGCGCCATGCCTTGCTCCATGCCCTGCTCCATCGCCCGCGCGGATATCCGCGCCTCTTTCTTCCGATTGAGCTCCTTCCACCTCTCAGCCGCCAACGATCCCATAGCTTCCGCCTCTCCCGCGGTGTCCATTTGGTCCCATGCGCGGCGCCACGCCGC
>VYEH01000400.1:0-8388 GCA_009843005.1 Pseudomonadota bacterium
CGTCGGCAGCGGAATCCCGTCCCGTCGACGTTCGGCCGCCGTGTTGAGTTCGATCTCGCCCGGCAGATAGATCGCGTCGACGCCTTCCGCCCTCGGCAGGCTCTTGATTGCCGCGCCAAGCTCGTCGACACGCTTGCGGAAACCCGCAACGTCGCCGAAGAGCCCGATATCAATGGCGGCGGCCAGGCCATTCTGGCTATGGACAACCGGTTTGCCTCGCAGCGCCGGCGCCAGCAGCGGGTGGTCGACGAGCACGCCCTGAAAGCATTCCAGCATAAGTGACAGGCCCGCACCCCTGGCGCCCGCCAGCGGCATCGGCAAGGCAGCCTCAAGGGAATTGGTGGTCGGATTGCCGTCCGCGGTCAGCGCGGAGCCGGCGGGTATCGAATCGCCCGTCGCCCGGGCCTTGAGGATCTTGCCGATGGCGATTTCCGCCGTGGCCATGTCCAGCATGACGACTTCCGACCGGTCGCCCGGGGCCGCCATCGCGATGGGGCTGGTCGCGACACCGGCCTTGCGGGCGCCGATGTAGGCCATGAGGGGCCGGCTCGACGACGCGACGATGGCGAGCATACCCGCGCTTGCAATCTGTGCGGCGTAGTAGCCCATGGGACCCGTATGGGTTGTTTCGCGAACGATTCCCCAGGCCAGTCCGTTGCTGCGTGCCTTCCCGATGGCGTGCCGCGTGGCTGCCTGCATGGCAACTCCGCCGGCGGCGCGGTCGGCATCGACGACAAACGTCGCCGGGGAATTGTCCTGGATGCAAAGCTGTGGCTGAGGATTCATCACACCCGACGAGAGCCATGCGCAGTACTTCGGGACACGCAACGCGCCGTGGGAATCGATGCCATGGAGGTTGGCCCAGACGAGCACATCGGCCTGCGTGCGGGCAGGATCCCTGTCCATGCCCGCGCGTTCGAATACGTCAGCGCAAAAACGGGCCAGCGGTTCCGCATCGACGACGACGCCTTTGCCGGGAGTCTCCGTCATTGTGTGCGCAGGGTCGATGGGGCTGAGAGACGGGGTCGGGCTATCGAGGCATTTTCGCCCGGGTGGCTTTACTCATCCGGCGTCTGCAGGGCGTGATAGCCCATATTGACCCTGGCTTCGTCCAGGCGATGACCCTGTTTGAGATAGGCGAGAATGCGCTCCTCCGCCTCATTGATCTGCTCGGCTACATCCAGGACTTGGTCTTCCCGCGACTTTGGAATACACACGACGCCGTCGCTGTCTCCCACCAGCAGGTCGCCCTGCAGAACTCGCGCCTGTCCGATGGTCACGGGTACGCGTTCGGCATCCACCTGAACGCGATCCTTGCCCGTGCGCATGGAATAGCTGCGGCTGAAAATTGGATAGCCCAGCTTGAGGCACAGGTGAACATCGCGGCAGGCGCCGTCGATCACCGTGCCGGCGAGGCCGTTCTTGTGGGCCAGGTAAGTCATGATGTCGCCCCACACGGTGGCATTCTCGCGCCCGCCGTTGTCGAGCACCACGACGGCGCCGGGCTTGAGGTCGTCGATGAAATCGCCCACGTTGCCGGGTTCCGCGGTATCCGTGGGGCCGTACAGCACCGTATGGGCGCGGCCGGCCATCCGGAAGGCATGATCGCGGGGCTTGATTCCCAGGCATTGGCCGGGAATACGCAGCTTGTCAAGCGCGTCGCTGATGGTGGCGGTTTCCAGGCGCGACGCGCGTTCGAGGTTCGTATCCGACATGCGATCAGTCCGTGAGGAAGTGGTACATGCCGAGCACGTTCATGTCGAGCCAGTTGTAGCCGTTCCAATGGCTGTAGTCGGGGATCTCGATGCTCTGCTGCATCTCTTCGAGCGACTGGCCGGCGTCGATGGCCGCCGCCACCGCGGCCTCCAGCGCCTCGAAATACAGCCTCCAGTCCGTGATGTCGTCCACGGTTCCCACAGGCCCATGACCGGCCGCCACATGATCGAAGTTTCTGGCGATTTCCTCGGTATCGCGGATTGCGGCCATCCACTCTTCGTACATGCCCAGTTCGAAATCCATCTCCATGTAGGGCAAGCGCTGAAAGGTGATGTAGTCGACCACGAACATCACGCTGGCGTCCGGGAACGTGATCCGGCTGGAATCCAGGGAGTGGTTCATTTCGCCCACCAAGTTCAGGCGCAACCGCTTGCCGCCAAGGCTTATGTCAAGCTGATCCGTATAGGTGATGTTCGGCGGATGAACCAGGCTTACCGGGCCGCGCATGAGTTCGGCGCCGCTGATGGCGCCGTCCCCGTTTGCATCCAGTCCGGCGAAACGCGGGGCGTCCATGTCGCTCGCCTCGGCGCGGGAAATGACGCCGTCGGCGTCGGTGTCCAGCGCCGCCAGAGGCGCGTACTGCCCCTCGACATCCGTCAACTGCGTCGACTCGGGCGGCAGCGCGAGGTGGTGCAGCATGTTGGCGTGGCCGACGAACTGCGCCGTGTCGGCGAAGGCAGCGCCGCCGGAGGCATGATCCCAGTGGTGATGGCTGTAGACCACGTAGCGGACCGGGACGCCGAAGCGGCTGTCGAGTTCTCCCTTCAGCCAGATCGCAAAGTCCGGGTTGATCGGGTCCGCCAGGACGACGCCCTCGTCGGTCACCATGAAGACGGTTCCGTGATTGTTGTTGGTGGCCCGGTAAACGCCGTCGGCGATCTCGGTGATGGTCCGGACCGGTCCGTCCTGGGCAAGGGCGCTGGCCGCGAGGACCAGTGGCGCGATCACGGCAATGACCAACGGGATCCTGTTGATGTTTGACATGGAGGCCTCCATGGGAGATTCCTTGTGGGCGCTTGAGGCTGCCCCATTCGCACAATAGTGCCACAGGTCCGTGCGGAAGATGGCCGCGCAAGCACAAATTGGCAAAGAATTGCCGGTTTGTCCGACCCGTGCGTTACCCCCCGGGCCGTGCCTTTCTTCTGAGAAAATCGATGACGGCGAAAGGAACGTAAAGGAGCACCAGGGCGACTGCGGCCATCCCGACCAGTCCCGGGAGGTACGACGGCCAGGGCCCGAACCAGTCCAGCGGTGACGGCTGCGCGGGCTTTGCGAGCAGGAAAAGATAGTTCGACCCGAGCAGGAGGTTGACGGGATACATCAGCAGAGCGTAGGCGGCGGTGATCGGCATGACGATCAGGAGCGACCTCGGCCTGGGTCGAAAGCCCATCACCAGTGTGGCGAACATGATCGACATGAACCCGAGACCATGGCTCAGGAAGAACAGGAAGAACACGGGGTGAGGAAACGCTTGTACCACGTCTGGCGTGATCAGTGCGACGAGCGCGCCTCCCGTTCCCCAGTAGTACAGGACCTGGTACAGACGGTAGCTGCGCAGCCATAGCATGAACCCGCCCAATGTCACCGTCATCCCGCAAAGATGAAGCGGGAGATGCTCGGCCAGCGGCATTCCGTATATGCCGGCCCTGACTGCCGGTCCGAGGCCGATGTCGATGAACATGCAGACAGCTATGACCATTCGTGCTGTTTCCTGGCCCCGAGCGCTTGCGTAACAGCGCAACCACACTGGCAGGAACACGGCAATAGCCAGGGTAATGCCCGTTCCCAGCCAGTGTTGCAGGCCGAACAGCTCAAACGTCGCCATGTCGTTGTACCATGTGTTTTTGTGGATGCGCTGCGTGCTTCGTCACGTTGGTCTGATTTACCGGATGCCTCTCCGGATTCAGAGGCAAACCTTACAACATTAATTGACGGAAACTTCCCACGGCGCCACATCACGTGCGTGGTATTCTTGCGCCGCTGGCGAGATCGGCGAGCGGTCCGTGGATGCCCGAACACAGCAAGCGCCAGTTCGTTTCGAGTTGAGACTCATGGTGAGTTGAAGCAATTGGAGATTCGTCACGTGAGAATTATTGGCACATTGCTGGCATTGGCCGGTGTTTCAGTCGGCTCCATCGTCATTGGGCACCACAGCGATGCGGGTTACGACCGGGATACGGTGGTCGCGTTCGAGGGCGTGGTAACGAGTTATTCGTTCCGGAATCCGCATATCGCCATTCTGGTGGAAACCGAGAGCGAGACCGGCGAGACGATCGAATGGGACATCGAGACGGGTTCGACACCGATCATGATTCGCAGCGGCTGGACTCCCGATCTGCTGAGCGAGGGCGATACCGTTACCATTCGGGCGCATCCTGAACGGAGCGGTCGGTTGCGCGCCATACTGAACACGATGCAGACCACCGATGGTCAGATCTGGTACCAGGTCGAAGAGGATCCGCTGGAAACGGTGGCTGCAACCAGCATCGACGGTGTATGGCGTGGTCTGAGCACCTTCAGTCTGCGGCGCGGCCTCAACCAGGTGCCATTGACCCCGGCCGCGGAGACCGCGAGGGCCGAATACGACTATTTCACCCAAACACCGGTCAGGGACTGCGTGGCGCCACCGCCGCCCAGCCTGCTTGCGTCGACGACCTACCTCAACGGGATCGAGGTTCTCGAAGACCGCGTCATCTTGCGCAACGAGTATTTCGATCAGACGCGAATCGTGTACATGGATGGACGCGAGCACCCGGAAACCGACGAGCGCACGTCCTGGGAAGGGCATTCCATCGGCTGGTGGGAAGACGAAACGCTGGTGGTCGATACGGTTCAGTTCAGGGACCACCCGGAGGGTAATGGTCGAGGTGTGCCGTCGGGCGCCCAAAAGCACATGATCGAGCGCTACTCGTTGAGTGAAGACGGCCGGCGCGTCCTGATCGACGTATTCCTCGAGGATCCGGAGTTTCTCGCCGAACCCTTCAACGGCCATACCGAGATGGTGTATTCGCCGGAACTGGAACTGCTGCGCTACGACTGCGATCCCGTGCTTTCCAGGCAAGGGGGGTTCGAATAGCATGTTATCCATGGCGAGTTCCAGGCCGGGCGGCTGCATGTACACTCGATTGTTGACTGCCGCTGTCTTTGGCTTGCCCATGTTATCCATACAGCCTGCGGCGGCCCATCACGCCTTCGCGGCCAATTACGACATGGACAACGTCGGAACCGTGGAAGGGATTGTCGAGGAGGTGGTCTGGGCGAATCCCCATGTTCACTATTACATTCAGGTTATGGGTGAGGAAGGGACTACGGAGCTTTGGGACGGGGAGGCCGCCAATCTGAGCATACTGGCCTCCCGGGGCTGGGAGCGGAATACGATCCGCGTGGGTGATGCGATCCGCGTCACCGGCGCGCTGGGCCGTGATGGCATACGCAGGATCCAGATGCGGCAGGTGGTCAGGGCAGACGGTAGCCCGCTCGTTCAACAGCCCGCGACGGAATAGCCAGGATATGCTCGCGAGATTGCAGCCCGGCTCCTGCCACGGGTTACTGAAGGTCGCTCTGCGATACGCGCTCCCGTTAATGGCCAGTGCCGCCCTGGCCCAGGAGGCAGACCACACAGGCAAATGGGTGCTTGCTCTCGACCCGGGGAGCGTTATCGACTACGGGATTCTGGAGATCGCCGAAACGCAAGGAGAGTGGCAGGTATACATCGACGGTGGTTCGGTGAACCTGCTGAGTATTGCAGATAATCGAATTGCCTTCGATTTCGACTGGACGGACAGCTTCGACCTGCTGCACGTGACCGAACTCTCCGGCGAGCTTCTGGCTGGCCGTATCGGCGGCTCGATGACCGAGGATGGCGACGAGACCGGGACCTGGTACGCAGAACCCTGGGTTGAGCATCCGGACACAGGCGCCGACCCGGCGCCGTTCGACATTTCGGGGATGTGGAGAAGCGTATCCCGAGGCACGCACAAGGATGCCTTCGACCTGACACCGGCGGGAGCGGCAATCAATGATGCCTACGACCGGACCCTGGACGATCCGCACCTGCGCTGCGTATCGGGGGGCGTCATCCGCATTGAAGACGCGCCCAGGGACTACGAGATCATCGATCGGGGCGATCATGTCCTGATTCTCTACGACTACTTTGGAGAGTCCCGCCGCATCTGGATGGACGGTCGCCCCTTTCCCGAACGGATCGAAGGCGCCTACCTGCCCATGGGCTACTCCATCGGCCACTGGGAAGGATCCATGCTCGTGGTCGAAACGCGCGGAATGAAACCCACCGTCTGGGACGCGGCGGGCATGCCGGTTTCGGCTTCGGCCGTCCTCATCGAGCGCAAGTACCTGGACGAGGCCGGACGGCTGCACACGGATTATGAGCTGAATGATCCGGCCAACTACGAGCGGCCGGTGTACCGCCATGCGTACAGGGAACGGAGCCCCGAGACCGGACTCGGCAAATATGCCTGCGATCCGCACACCTTTTATCGGAGTCTGGACCTCGAGGACAGGCTCGATGAATACTGGCAGTCGCGCAGCCGCTTTTGATGCGTGGCAAATACCGTGCTGTATGCTGATGCGCGGAAATGGCCGATGCATGCCAAAGGCACACCACGCATGATCCGCATACTTGTTTCGACCCTGGCAGCCCTGGGCTTGCACGCGTCGTTTGCGCAATCAGACGGCGCTGGCTTCGTTCCGGTGACCGACGCGATGCTGAGCGATCCGGCCCCCGCCGACTGGCTCACGTGGCGGCGCACGCTTTCGGGGTGGGGCTACAGTCCGCTGGACGGGATCGACCGCGGCAACGTCGCTGCGCTGCGCATGGTCTGGACGCGCCCGCTCCAGGCCGGAATCCAGGAGGGTACGCCGGTCGTTTACGACGGCGTCATGTACTTCCCCAACCCAGGCGACGTCATTCAGGCTCTCGACGCGGCCGACGGCGAATTGATCTGGGAGTATGTCCGCCCGCTGCCCCCCGATCTGGGGGAGTACGGCAGTCTGGTGAACATCACCCGCAATATCGCGATCTACGGGCGCACGCTCATCGACGCGAGCTCTGACGGTCATCTGTTCGACGTCGACGCGCAAACGGGAGAACTCGTCTGGGAAACGCAGATTGCCGATTTCCGGGAGCACTTTCGCCAACACAGCTCCGGTCCCATCATCGCAAACGGCACGGGTTTTGCCGGTGCGAACTGCCAGCCCCGGGGCGGTCCCGAAGCCTGCATGATCACCGCGCACGACGCCGGGACGGGCGAGGAACTGTGGCGCACCTACACCATTCCCCGACCGGGCGAACCGGGTTACGAGAGCTGGGGCGAAGTGCCCTACGAAGGGCGCTGGCACGTCGGCACGTGGATGCCGCCGAGCTACGACCCCGATCTTGACCGACTATACATCGGCACGTCGGTGACCGCGCCGGCACCCAAGTACATGCTGGCCGGTGCGGACGAGCGCTACCTCTACCACAACTCGACGCTGGCGATGGACGGCGCGACCGGGCAGATCGTCTGGTACTACCAGCATAACGTCGATCACTGGGATCTCGACCACCCGTTCGAGCGGATGCTCGTCGATACGGCGGTGGCGCCCGATCCCGACGCCGTCGAGTGGATCAGTCCGAACATTCGCGCGGGGGAGACGCGCCGTGTCGTCACAGGCATCCCGGGCAAAACGGGCATCGTCTATACGCTGGACCGCGAAACGGGCGAATTCCTCTGGGCGACGCCGACTGTCGAACAGAATGTCATCGCCGGAATCGATCCGGCGACCGGCGCGGTCAGCGTCGAACCCGGCCAGATTTATACGGGCGCGGAGCAGTCGCGCTTTATCTGCCCATCCATGACCGGCGGCAAGAACTGGCCGGCAGGTGCCTACAGCCCCGAGACCAACACGATGTACATGCCGCTGCAGAACAGCTGCATGAACGCAGCGTCCACGCTCGAGGAACCCGACCCGTCCCTGCTCTATACGCTCGACTGGGACTTCGAGATCACACCTGGCACGGAGAATCTGGGCGTCGTTCAGGCAATCGCTGCGGACACGGGCGAAACCCGCTGGACCTACGAACAACGCGCCGGAACGATGTCCCTGGTCGCGACCGGCGGCGGACTGGTTTTCGGCGGCGACACCAATGGGTACTTCCGGGCGTTCGAACAGGCATCCGGCGAGGTCCTCTGGGAAGTCAATATCGGCTCCGAAGTCACGGGCTATCCGGTCACCTACGCCGTGGATGGCAGGCAATACGTCGCGGTCAGCACCGGCACCTCGAGCCTGACGGTCAGGCTGACGGACCTGACGCCCGAACTCAACCCGGGCACGGCCAACAATCTGTTCGTGTTCGCGCTGCCGGACTGAACGATATGACGGAGCTCGCCCATGTCCTCGACGGCCGGCAGGGGGCCGTGTTTCAGCTCGACGGCGTCATCAAGTGCGCAGGCGACGAAACTACCTGTATCGCACCGGATACGACGCCCATGTCCGGCGAGGAACGTCGCGCCATCGCGCAACGGAACGCTCAGGAGGCACAAGATCAATGAACGCGCAGGGCCTGGTTCCCTGGATACTGGCGTCAGTCTTGGTTGCGCATCGCTGAAATCG
>VYEH01000400.1:8398-9216 GCA_009843005.1 Pseudomonadota bacterium
CCCCAACATTCTCTTGCTGATCGCTGACGACGCCGGCGTCGAGCAGTTCGCAAGTTTCGGTATCGGCTCCGCGCCGGCGTCCACACCGCACCTGGATGCCCTCGCTGTGCGCGGCATGCAGTTCTCGACCGTCTGGGCCCAGCCGATGTGCTCGCCCACTCGCGCGACCCTGTTGGCGGGTCGCTATGCCTTTCGTACCGGCGTGGGTTACGGCACCGCGGGGATAGGCGTTGGCGGGGACTATCCGGGACGGCCGGATCCGCTCGCCGGGGCGTTGCCCGAACTGCAGGAAAACCTGCGCCGTGTCAGGGAATTATCCGCCCGGATCAGGCCGTCGGATACGCCGGCCTTGAGCTATGGGCTTCCGCGCGACGAAATCGGGTTGCCGCAGGTGCTGCGCGAAACCGCGGGCTATGCCACTGCGGTCATCGGAAAGTGGCACCTGGCGGATACAAGGAACGGCTGGCTCGAACATCCGGGCAACGCGGGGTTCGAGCATTATTCCGTCACCATGCGCAACCAGCCGGAAAGCTACTTTTCCTGGTGGGAGAATGTAAACGGCGTGATGGAGCATCGGATCGGCTACACGCCCCGGAGAAAGGTGGACGATGCGATCGCCTGGCTCGCGGAGCAGGACGACCGGCCGTGGTTCCTGTGGCTGGCGTTCAGTCTCCCTCACTATCCCCATCACCTGCCCGCGGTGAACGGTACCGATACCCCTGGCAATGCCGCCGACGACCAGCGCACCACGCTGGACGTGATGCTTGCCCGTCTCGACGAGGAGATCGGGCGGTTGCTCGCTTCGATCGGCGAGGACG
>VYEH01000043.1 GCA_009843005.1 Pseudomonadota bacterium
CCAGCAACGAGGAAATTCGTGCCCGCCACCGCAATCCGAAACCCCATTCTGCCGGGCTTCAACCCCGACCCGTCGATCTGCCGGGTGGGCGATGACTATTACATCGCGACCTCGACGTTCGAGTGGTATCCGGGCGTGCGAATCCATCAATCGCGCGATCTGCGCAACTGGCGGTTGGCGAGTTGTCCGCTGGATCGGCCGGAGCTGCTGAACATGCTGGGTAATCCCGATTCGTGCGGTGTGTGGGCGCCTTGCCTGAGTTTCTGCGACGGGCTTTTCTACCTCGCGTACACCGATGTCAAGCGCTACGACGGCAATTTCAAGGATACGCACAACTACCTGACCACATGCGAATCCATCGATGGCGAGTGGTCGGATCCCGTCCACCTGAATTCGAGCGGTTTCGATCCGTCGCTCTTTCACGACGACGACGGCCGCAAGTGGTGCCTCAACATGGTCTGGGATCATCGCCCCGGCCACAACCGATTCGCAGGGATCGCCCTGCAGCAATACTCGCCGGAAGCGCAACGTCTTGTCGGCGAGCGCAAGACTATCTTCTCCGGCACCGAACTCGGTTGCACCGAGGGGCCGCATCTCTACAAGCGAGGCGGCTACTACTACCTGATCACGGCCGAGGGCGGTACGGGCTACGACCACGCGGTGACGATGGCGCGTTCCAGGTTGATCGACGGGCCGTATGAGCTCGATCCGGCAGGCCCGGTGATCACCAGTCGCCACGACTCTGCCTGGCCGCTGCAGCGGGCCGGTCACGCGGACCTGGTGGAGACGCGCGAAGGCGATTTGTTCATGGTCCACCTGGCCAGTCGGGCGCTGCCGGACACGCGCCTGAGCCCGCTGGGCCGCGAAACGGCCATCCAGAACCTGGAATACACCGCTGACGGCTGGTTTCGCCTGGCGAACGGTCATGTGCTACCGCAGCTTGAAATCCGGCCGCCCGCGCTGCCGCGCGCAAAACCGGCGGCCTTGTTCGAGCATGACGATTTCGACGGGAAGCGACTCGATCCGGATTACCAGTGGTTGCGCACACCGTGGCCCGAGGAGTTCATGAGCCTGAGCGAGCGTCCCGGATGGTTGCGGCTCCATGGCATGGAATCGCCCGGCAGCCTGTATCGTCAGGCGCTGATCGCGAGGCGGCTGACCTCGCTTCGATGCCGCGCGACTACTTGTGTGGAGTTTCAACCCGACAACTTTCAGCAACTGGCCGGGCTGATCGTCTACTACAACTCGAGCAAGTTTCACTACCTGTACCTGTCCACGCAGGACGGTATCGGACGGCATCTCGGCATCATGAGCTGCGAAGCCGAGCAGAGCCTCGATGTCGTCCATCCGATCGGGGACCGGCCGGTGGCGCTGCCGGAAACCGGCCGTATCTACCTTCGCGCCAATATCGACGGGCCGAACCTCGTGTTCTCCTGGTCCATGGATGGGGAAGGCTGGACCGCGCTGGGCTGCACGCTGGACATGCGATTTCTCTCGGACGAATACGGAGGCGACAGCCGGATCCAATTTACGGGTACTTTCGTCGGACTGTGTTGCAACGACCTCTCGGGGGCGCGCCGGCATGCCGATTTCGACTATTTCGAGCTCAAGAGCGAGCCGTGATGCGGGGCGCAGTAAACGGGGGCACGCTGATCCGTACCGCCGTGAGCCGGTACGGCAGCGCTATGTCCAGGCCGTCCCCGTCCGTGTCGAATTTCGCCGTCTGGCTGCTGCTTGGGGCCCTCCTCTCCGGTTGCGGCGGTTCCGGCTCTTCCGGTGACACCGATAGCCCGGCGCCGCCGCCCATCTCGGTGACACCCCCGCCGCCTACGCCTCCACCCGAGCCGATCAACGTAAACATTGACGATCCGGTCTTGACCGTTGAGTTCAATGAACCGATCACGCCCGGGGGAACCTCGACGCTGGTCTGGAGCGACGAATTCGACGATGAGCGGCTGGACCCACGGCGGTGGTTCTTTGAAACCGGCGACGGCGGCCAGTACTCGCTGGCCGGGTGGGGCAACGACGAACTGCAGTGGTACCTGACGGACAGTGCGCTCCTCGAGAACGGACGGCTGGTCATTACTGCGCGGCGGGAGTCGCAAAACGGCTACGATTACACGTCCGCGCGGCTGCACACTCGCAGCCGCTTTGCGTTTCGCTACGGCCGCATCGAGGCGCGACTCCGGCTCCCGGGCGGGCAGGGCCTGTGGCCTGCGTTCTGGCTGTTGCCCCAGGAGGATACGTACGGTACCTGGGCCGCGTCAGGGGAAATCGACATCATGGAGGCGATCAACCTCGGCGGAACGGGCGGCAACACCGTATTCGGCACGCTCCATTACGGTGGCGAGTCGCCGGACAACGTGTTTAGCGGCAACGAATATGTCGTGCCGGGCAGTGCCACCGATGAGTTCCACCTGTACGCTCTGGAGTGGGACCCGACCGAGATCCGCTGGTACGTGGACGACGTCTTGTATGCCATGCAGAACTTCTGGCATACCGCGTCGGCAGACTATCCGGCGCCGTTCGATCAGCCTTTCTACATACTCCTGAACGTTGCCGTCGGTGGCCGCTTTCCGGGCGCACCGAGCCCGGGGACGGTGTTTCCCGTCACGATGGAAGTCGATTACGTCAGGGTTTATTCGGGCGCGAACTGAGGTCCGGACCGGCGCGAACCGAGCCTGGACGCAAGTGGCGGGAAACTGGCTTCGCTCCGAAGCCGGCGAGGCGCCTGGCTGCCGGGATTACTCTTCCCGGAATATCGTCTGCACCGGGCCCATGCCCCGAATTTCGACGATCACTTCTTCCTCTATTGCGCCGTCATAGTGAACTGCACCGGCCGGGTGCATCATGTAGCTGCCGGGACCCAGCGGAACGGTGTCTTCACGATCGCCGCTGGCGTCGGTGCCGGTATACCACACGCCGGAAATGACCGTGATGAAGCGGTCCTGATCATGGTAGTGGGGCGCGGAAAAGGCCCCCGGCGGGAACTTGTTGCGCATGACGTAGAGTCCCTCGGACTGCGAGTCGCCGTGCAAATACACAAACTCGGAGCCACCGGGCCGTACGGTCCACTCCAGCTCCTCCGGCGTGATGCGAATAAACTCGTCGCTGGAATCCTGCGCAACCATCAGCGGTGTCAGCGCCAGGGCTGCGAGGGCAGTCCACATTCTCGTCATCGGGGTTCACCTGCATTCAGTTGATTATTCGACATCCAGATGCCGGCTGCTGGCATGGGGATCGCAGCCGTATTCCTGCCACGGATATCCAGTGTCGACGAATAACGTGGTTGACATGTTCACCGGTTCGGTCAGGTAAACCGGGTCCTCGAAGGTGTAGTCGACCTGCATGCGCCTGCCGCCGTCGAGCAGCGTATAGCGCTCGACTACGTGCTTGAGGTCGCTGGAAGGCACGCCGGCGCCGATGCCCCAGTCCGCGGGCGTGAACAACGCCGTATCCACCACCAGGCTCTCATCCTCGAACCAGCCGATGGAATGTCCCAGGTGGGAAGGCTCGATAGCCGAAGGATGGCCGGTCAGGCCCAGATGGACGGTACGCTCCACATCGAGGATTTCGTAACGAAAAGTGATTCGGTCTTCGGTCGGCCGTAGAATTTCCTGCGTGCCGGTGATGACGCCGGGAAGCGTTCTTGATTCGCAGCGGAACCAGGGATTGTCGCGCACGTTCCAGTTATCCAGCTCTGCCTGGCCTCTCGCCGTGACCGGCAGTCCCATGGCAGGCGTCTGGTTGCCGAGTGAGATGTTGGCGCCCGCCTGTAAAGGGCCAGCCCCCGGTGCGGCTCCTCCGCCCATCCCCATGCCACCGCCCATTCCGCCTTCCCGCCGCCAGATGCCGGCGAAGTCGGCGGAGCTCGCGGTGGTGTCCAGTTCCCGCTCCGGCGGCCGCTGGATGGGCACGCCGCGCGCGTAGTTCGGGGCCGACACCATGCGGCTGCCGTCGGGCAACACGAAATAGTTGGAGAAGAAGAACTTCTTGCTGCGATCGTTATCCGGATTGCCGAACACGGTCACCCGGTCGCCCACCTGGATGGTGTCGCGGGTCCAGCCGGTACCGGTGAGCACGGAGATAGAGTTGAGTTCCAGCAGCCATTCCTCCACTTCTCCGGCGTCGTTCTCGACTTCCAGAGTCACGAATGTATGCGGGTTTCGCCAGGTATATTCGGTAACGGTCCCGTGCAATTCGACCACGTCGTCCAGGTCGAAATTGCCGCGGGAGTGGTGGGCGTGCGCAAGGGCCGCAAGGCATGTGGCGCCCGCGAGTGTGCAAAGGATGGTGGTTCCGGTTTTCATCGATCTTCTCCCATCGTCGTTCTTCTGCCCCAACAGGGTGCCTTGCCTGTACCGATTCGACGCCGCCTCCTGGCCGCAGACATCCATGCCCTCCCCACGGACATCCGTACGTAACGCAGACTACGGCGCCAGCGGCTCCGTCATTTCAACGTGCAGTCCATCCGGTCCCTCGAAGAACAACAGGTCCGCGCCCGGCGGGTTCGGGCGCTCCAGGTACGGTTCGTAGCCCGACGCCACCAGGGTGTCGCGAAACGCCTCCAGCGACGGCACCCTGAAGCCGATGTGATCGGCGGTCCGCCAGCGGCTGGACATTCTCGGCTCGTCCGCCTGGCTGATGTGTATCCACACGTTGTCAGGGTACAGAATGGTGTGAAATCTGTCGCCGCCCCGCTCCTGCACGAATTCCCCGCCGAATACCGCAAGGAACCAGTCGCGGGTGGCGTCGGCGTCGGAGACAAAGATGTGGGCGTGGTTGACGCCCGTGTACTCGGTGTCTTCCAGCAACTCGAAGCGGCCGCCCCAGGGGTCGGTGACGTGGGCGATGAGCGGCGCGGTGACGCCTTGCTGCGGCTCGGTGCGAATCTCGCCGCCGATCTCCCGGATCAGTTCCACGGCGGCGCGGACATCGGGGACGGAGATGCCCACGTGGTCGAGGACGTTGACCGCACCGTCGCCCGCCATGCCTTCGTTGGGCATGGTGCCCACGAAACCGTTGTGATGGCGGATGCCGGGCCCGGGTCCGATCTCGCCCGGTTCGCCGCCCAGCACCCGGTTGTACCACTCGGCGGCCGCTTCCTGCTGCCCTTCGGGGACCCGGTAATGGGCGTGGGTAAAGACGCTCTGCGCCAGGACGGTTCCCGTCTGCAGGAGCGAAATTACGTTCAGGGATGCGAGAATTCGAGTCGGGCCAGACCATTTCTTATCGTGTATCTCACCATGGTACTAGCTTGTTTGTCAAGAGAATCAACATATCATTGGCGCTGCAAACGCGCCAGCGGCGGAAATTCGAGTTGGAGTAGAATCGTTCTGCGGCACTTGATTCTGAATCGGTGCGAAAAAACGGCGAGGGGAGAATCATGAACCGGATCACCGCAGCTTTCATGGCAGGTATGGTCGCGGGGAGCGCGCATGCCCACCACTCCAACGACTACCACTTCGACCGCAACGTCGGCGTCACCGTCAGCGGGACGGTCAAGCTGTTCCGCTTCATCAATCCCCATGCCCGACTGCTGATCGATGTCGCCGGGGAGGACGGGGCGGTGGTCACCTGGGATTGCGAGATGGCGGGGTCCAACGGCCTGATGAGGCGCGGCTGGACCCGGGACGTGTTTCAGCCGGGTGACGAGATCGTCGTGCAGGGGTTTGCGGCCAGGCGGCACGAGACCGAGTGCTACTTCGACACCGCGGAGTTCGCCGACGGACGCGTTGTCACCCTTGACGATTCATTCGGTTCCGGCGCCGCCGCGCCGGCGCCAAGAGTTGCCCGCACGGCCATACCCGAGGGCGTGCCCGACTTCAGCCGGGTCTGGCAGCGGTCAGGCGGCGGTGGCGGCGGCGGGCCCCAACTCGGCGGTCCCAATCGCTTCGCCGGCGTGCTCAATGACGCCGGCCGCGAGGCCCTTGAACGGTACGATCCGGTCCTGGACGATCCCGCTCTGACCTGCAGTCCGGTGAGCGTCCGGCGGCTGTGGGGCAACAACGACCTTACGGAGATCGTGCAGACCGAGGACCGCGTCGTCATTCGCCATGAATGGATGGACGCTGTGCGGGAGGTTCGCCTGGACATGGACGAACATCCCGCGGATCTCGAGGATCGCGTCCTGGGTCACTCCATCGGCTGGTACGAAGGCTCAACGCTGGTGATCGACACTGTCGGGTACCAGGCGGGAATGCTGGCGCAGCATCCCGGAATGCCCCACAGCAACCGGCTCCACACCGTGGAGCGGCTGACCCTGGGGCCGGCGGGCGACTCCTTCGAACTGACCATTGTCAGCGAGGACGCGCTCTACTACACGGCGCCCGTCACCGATACTCGCACATTCCGGGCCACAGACCAGGTTCCACGCGAATACAACTGCACGCACCCCGAATTGGGTCGCTGACAGGAACGTTGAGCCTCACGCCGGCGCGAATCGCCCGCGGCGCACCGGGCGTTGGCATTAATTAGCTGCAAACGTTTGCTGCGCTGCGGCAGCGCCCGTGCGGAAAGTGTAAAATAACGCGCTTCCGCTGGAACCCAGCGGCGGTCATAACAACTCCGGTTGCGGCGGCGCCGTCGACCATCCGGCACTTAACGGAGCAGTTATTGTCATGAGTTCAGGGCAATTCGAGTTTACGCTCGCCATCGGAGGGGCCGCGGGGCAGGGCATCGCCACCCCGGGCAGTATTCTGGCGCGGTTATTCACCCGCCGCGGCCTGTGGCTTTACGCCTATAACGCCTACCAGTCGATCATCCGCGGCGGGCACATCTACCTGACCATGCGCATGAGCGACCGGAAAATCCACAGTCACGGCGACACCCTGGACTTGCTGCTGTGCCTGAACCAGGACACCATGAATCGTCACCTGGAACACCTGGGCGCCGGCGGTGTGGCGATATTCAACAGCGACACGATCAAACCCGGCGAAGCCGCGGACGGCGTGCAACTCTGCCCCATGCCGGTCAAGCAGCTCTCCAACCGAAGCCGCAACAGGGTCATACAGAACACGATCGCCCTTGGGGTGATCACGTATCTTCTGGGTCTGGAATTCGATGTCCTTGAACAGGCGCTGAAGCAGCAGTTCGGCCGCAAGGGCGATGCGGTGGTGAACGAGAACGTCACCGCGGCCCGGGCCGGCTACGACCACGCCGTGGAGAACTTCCAACCGCTCTCCGAGCCGCTGCCCGCGGGGGCGAAACCCCTGGCGCTGTGGACCGGCAACGACGCGCTGGCCATGGGCGGCGCCGCGGCCGGCGTCAAGTTCTACTCCGCCTATCCCATGAGCCCGTCCACCGGCGTGCTCCACTGGATGGCCCGAAACGGCCGGGACCTGGGCATCATGGTCCGCCAGGCCGAGGACGAGATCGCCGTGGCCAACATGGTCGTTGGCGCGGCCCATGTGGGCGCCCGGGCCATGTGCGCGACCTCCGGCGGCGGATTCGCGCTCATGACCGAGGCGGTGGGTTCCGCCGCGATGATGGAAATTCCGGCGGTGTTCATCAACGTGATGCGCGCGGGCCCCTCCACCGGCGTGCCCACCAAGACCGAGCAGGGCGATCTGTGGCAGGCGCTCGGCGCCAGCCAGGGCGACTTCGAACGCCTGATCATGGCGCCGACGGACGCGCTGGACGCCTTCACCGCGATCCCGGAAATGTTCAATCTCTGCGACCAGGCCCAGTGCCCGGGTATCGTGATCACCGACCTGCTGATCTCGGAGGGCACCTTCAGCGCCGACCCGGACGAGATCGACCTCTACCCGAAAATCGACCGCGGCGAGATCATTACCAACGGAGAGGCTCCCAACGGCGAATACCTGCGATACGAGGACACCGAAAGCGGCGTGTCGCCAAGAGCATTGCCGGGCGTTCCCGGGTACGCCCACGTGGTTGCCACGGACGAGCATGACCAGTACAGTGTGCTCATCAGCGACGAGTTCACAGACCCCCACAAGCGCCGCCGCATGGTGGAGAAACGCGCCCGCAAGATCGCCAACATCATCGAGCAGATTCCCGCGCCGCAAATTCAGGGCCCGGAGGACGCCGACGTCACGCTGATCGGTTGGGGTTCCACCGAGGGCGTGATCGGGGAGGCGATCGAACAGCTGGCCGAGAAGGGCGTCAGCGCCAACCAGCTTGCGATTCGCTGGATCGTGCCCTTCCATGCCGAAGCGGTCATTGACGCCGTAAGCCGGGCCAGGCGCACGATCATCGTCGAGAACAACTACTCCGGGCAGTTCTACCGCTACCTGCGCAGCGAGACCGGAATCAGCGTCGACGGCCACATCCGCAAGTACGATGGCGAGCCGTTCATGCCCCACCACATCGTCGACGGCGTCCTGGATCAGGTGGCCGGCAAGACGGATCACTACATTCCGTATCAGGAAATCATGGTTTAGACACTAGAGGGATCAACTATGGATGGAATCGACACCAGGCAGCTTGTACTCGATCCGCAGACTGCCAACGACTACAAGGGCAGGGTGGATCCGGACTGGTGCCCCGGCTGCGGTGATTTCGGCGTCCTCAACAGCCTGCGCAAGGCGTGCCTGGACATGGGCCTCAAGCCCCACGAGATCCTGACCATCAGCGGCATCGGCTGTTCGTCGAACTTCCCCGGCTACTTCAATTCCTACGGCATGCACACCCTGCACGGGCGCGCCCTCGCCGTGGCGACCGGGGCCAAGATGGCCAACCATGAACTGAACGTGGTGGTCACCGGCGGCGACGGCGATGGCTACGGCATCGGCGGCAACCATTTCACCCACACCGCCCGCCGCAACGTGGACCTGACCTACATCGTCATGGACAACGAGATCTACGGCCTGACCACCGGCCAGTTGTCCCCCACCAGTTCGCTGGACATGAAGACCAAGAGTTCCCCCTACGGCAGCATCGAGTTTCCGTTCAACCCGATCACCTCGGCCATCATGAACGGCGCCAGGGGTTTCAGTTCCGACACCCGCCACCTGTCGATGCTCATGCAGCAGGCCATCGAGCACAAGGGGTTCTCCCTCATCAGCGTCTTCAGTCCCTGCATCACCTTCAACCACGACAACACCGTCAAGTTCTTCAAGCGCCGCGTGAAGAAACTCGAAGACGAAAATCACGATACCGGCGATTGGAAGACGGCCTGCGAGAAGGCCATGGTCTCGGGCGATACGATCTACACGGGACTGTT
>VYEH01000360.1:0-5324 GCA_009843005.1 Pseudomonadota bacterium
AGTTCGACGGCGTCAACTGGTCGAAGTACAGGATCCATTCGAGCGTCCCGCGGGCATCCTCGAGGACGAGCCGGACCCACCAGCCGCCGCAGCGGCTTCGGGCCGTGAGCACAAGGCCGTGGCGGTCCAGGCCCGGCGCCGACCAGTTCCCGGGCGAGACGATTTCAAAGTCCGGAACGCGTGGTAACTGCCGCCACCGGAAGTGGGTCAGCACACACGCCGCCACGAAACACTTCCACCAGGGCCCCAGCGACGAGACGACGATGGCCAGCACGGCCAGGCCATGGAGAAACCACCACCACGACCGAAGCAACCTCGAGGGCCGCGGCCTAAAGTGCGCGGATTCGCTCCAGGAGTCGGGCCATTGCGGGGTCGGTTGTTTCATGCCACCCGAAAAGGTAGTCATGAAGATCGGGATCCGGTAGCTCCAAAAGTTGTCGGAACAGCCGCTTTTCCGCATCCGGCAGGCTCAGAAAGTGCCGGTCGAAGAAGCTCACCAGCAGGGTATCGAGTTCGCGTGTACCGCGGCGGCAACGCCACCTCAGGCGGGCGCGCTCGCTGCGCCTCTCGTCCACGGGCGGCTAGTGGCGCCGCTCGGCAATCAGTTTCTTGATCTGGGCGATCGCCTTGCCGGGGTTGAGATCCTTCGGACAGGCCTCTGTGCAGTTGAGGATGGTGTGACAGCGGTACAGCCTGAACGGGTCCTCCAGCGCGTCCAGGCGCTCGCCGGTGTGTTCGTCGCGGCTGTCCACGATCCAGCGCCAGGCCTGCAGCAGCGCCGCCGGACCCAGGTATCGATCAGGGTTCCACCAGTAACTCGGGCAGGCCGTGGAACAACAGGCGCAGAGGATGCACGCGGACGGGAGATCGATCTTTTCCTGATCTTCCCTGGACTGGAGCCGCTCCCGGTCCGGCGGCGGCGGTGTCCGAGTCTCCAGCCATGGCTGGATCGAGGCGTACTGGGCGTAGAAGTTGGTCAGGTCGGTCACCAGGTCCTTGACCACCGGCATGTGAGGCAGCGGGTAGATTTTCAGCGTGCCCCGGAAATCATCCACCGCCTTCGTGCAGGCCAGCGTATTGGCGCCGCCGATGTTCATCGAGCAGGAGCCGCAGATGCCCTCACGGCAGGAACGACGGAAGGTGAGGGTCGGGTCGACCTCGTCCTTGATCTTGATCAGGGCATCCAGAACCATGGGCCCGCAGGCGTCCATGTCGATCTCGTAGGTATCCAGTCTCGGCGGTCCGTCGCCATCGGGATCGTACCGGTAGACCTTGAACGTGCGCGGGTTGCCCGCACCGCCGGCAGCCGGATGGGTCCTGCCGGGCTTGACCCGGGAATTCACTGGAAGCCTGAACTGTGCCATCGCGGTCTAACCCCTCATTCGCGTCCCGTTCAACAGGTCCTGGCCACCACCAGGCGCCAGACCCTGTTAAGCACCAGACATTTGGCTCTGGCCATCAATAGGTCCTGGCCTTGAGCGCCACGGTTTCAACATCGCCAGTCAGAGTATCCAACTGTACCGGACGATCGCCAAAGCGCACGTCACCGTTTTCGTCGACCCAGACCAGCGTGTGCTTCAACCAGTTTTCGTCGTCGCGGTCCGGATAGTCCTCACGGGCCTGGGCGCCGCGGCTCTCGGTCCGCCAGGCCGCCGACTCGATGGTGGCCACCGCCTGGACCAGCAGATTCTCCAATTCCATGGTTTCGATCAGGTCCGTATTCCAGACCAGGGAGCGGTCGGCCACGGAAACGTCCTGGAACGAGTCGAAGATGGGTTTAAGCTTCTCGATGCCTTCCTGCAGCGTTTCGCCGGTACGGAAGACCGCGGCGTGTTCCTGCATCACGCGCTGCATCCGCCGCCGAATCTGCGCTGTGGGGTGCTCGCCGTCGGCATGCCGCAGGCGGTCGATCTTCTCCACGGATTCCTCGCCGGCATCCTTGCGCAGGGGCGCGACGCGATCGTCCGGATCGATCAACTCGCCGCACCGCTCCGCGGCTGCGCGGCCGAAGACGACCAGGTCGATCAGCGAATTGGATCCCAGCCGGTTGGCGCCGTGCACGGAGACGCAAGCCGCCTCTCCCACCGACATGAGCCCCCGAACCACCACCTCGTCGCCGGCCTCGTCGGTCGTCAGGGCCTCGCCGCGGAAATTGGGGGGTATGCCGCCCATGTTGTAGTGCACGGTGGGCTGCACGGGTATCGGTTCCTTCGTCACGTCCACGTTGGCGAAGATCCGGGCCGTTTCGGCGATGCCCGGCAGACGCTCGGCGATCACAGCAGGGTCCAGGTGGTCCAGGTGCAGGTGCACGTAGTCCTTCTCCGGGCCGATTCCGCGCCCTTCGCGCACCTCGATGGTGATCGACCGGCTGACCACGTCCCTTGACGCCAGGTCCTTGGCGTTGGGGGCGTAGCGCTCCATGAAGCGTTCCCCTTCGGAGTTCAGCAGGAAACCGCCCTCGCCGCGCACACCCTCGGATATCACCATTCCCTGCCCGTAGACGCCGGTGGGATGAAACTGCACGAACTCCATGTCCTGCAGGGGCAACCCCGCGCGCAGCACCATGGCGTTGCCGTCGCCGGTGCAGATGTGCGCCGACGTGCAGGAGAAGTAGGCGCGCCCGTAGCCGCCGGTGGCCAGGATGACCATGCGGCAGTTGAACCGGTGCAGTCGGCCCTCGGCCAGATCGATGGCCACGACGCCGCGGCAGACGCCGTCCTCCATGATCAGGTCCACGGCGAAGAACTCGATGAAGAACTCCGCGTCGTGCTTCAGGGACTGCTGATACAGGGCGTGCAGCATGGCGTGACCCGTTCGGTCGGCGGCCGCGCAGGTGCGCTGGGCGATGCCTTCGCCATAGTGGGTCGTCATCCCGCCGAACGCACGCTGGTAGATGCGCCCGTCTTCGGTGCGGGAAAAGGGCACGCCGTAGTGTTCCAGTTCGATGACCGACGCCATGGCCTCCCTGCACATGTACTCGATGGCATCCTGGTCGCCCAGCCAGTCCGATCCCTTGACCGTATCGTACATGTGCCAGCGCCAGTCGTCCGGCCCCATGTTGCCCAGCGCGGCGCTGATGCCACCCTGAGCGGCGACGGTATGGCTGCGGGTCGGAAAGACCTTGGTGATGCACGCGGTGGAAAGCCCCTGTTCGGCCAGCCCCATGGTGGCGCGCAGCCCGGCGCCGCCGGCGCCGACCACGACCACGTCGCAACTGTGGTCGATGAAATCGTATTCGGAGGTCATGCAGGAGTCCCGAATGCAACCTTGAGCACGGCGAAGATGCCGGCGACCGCCACTGCGATATGCGCGAAGAACGCGGCCACCAGGGAGAAGACCTTGACGGACGGAGTATGAACGTAGTCCTCGATCACCATCTGCACGCCCAGGTGGGAGTGATAACTCAGGGCGAACAGCGCCAGGATCAGCATCACGCTGTTGAATGGCGCCTGGATGAGGGCGACCACGGCCGCGTAGTTCAGCTCCTCCTGCATGGCCAGCGCCATGGCGAACCAAAGCCCGAGCGGTATCAGCGCGACGGCCGTCAGGCGCTGCGCCCACCAGTGCTCGACGCCGGTCTTGGCGGAACCCAACCCGAGAACCCGATTGAGCGGGCTGACCAGTCTCATCCGCACGGCCCGTTCAGAAAATCACCCACAGCGAATAGGCCCCCGTGACGATGACCGTGAACAGCATCACCGCCCACCCGCTGACTCGATACTGTTCGGGCTCGAGTCCGATCAGCATGTCCCAGAGCAGGTGGCGGATACCGTTGGCCAGGTGGTAGAAAAAGCAGAACGCCCAGCCGGTGTAGAAGACCTTTGCCCAGACGCTGCCGAGCAGCGCGGAGGCCTCGTCGTAGGCGGCCTCCCCACTCGCGACCGCCATCAACCAGTAGGCCAGCAGCAGCAACCCGGCGGAGAGCGCCAGACCGGTTCCGCGGTGCAGAATCGACAACCCGCTGGTGATCTCCAGTCGATGGACCTGCAAGTGCGGCGACAACGGCCGGTCGACCCTGTCCATAGTTTGGCTGTCCGTGCTAGTCGTCAGATTGGCGAGCGCGATTCGAAGCGATGGGTTCGGATTCCGCGCGGTGCGTAGTCTGCCAGAAATGAGACTGGCCTGCATGCGATTTCGATGTTCGGCGCGCGCACTCCGGGAGCGCTGGGAGGCCTTTGAGCCGGTTCGAATGTGCCTGCCTCCTTGACCTTGGCGAAATTGCTGTTAAAACGACACATCATGATGATGCCCACGACATCCGCCTCGCCCGAAAATTTCGAACCGGCCCTCTGCCCACTCACCGACATGGGCGTGATCGAAGTAACCGGCGACGATGCAGAGGGGTTTCTGAACGGGCAACTCAGCCACGATGTGCGATCGCGCCTGCCCTTGAGGGCGACACTGTCCGCCTGGCTGGATGCCCGGGGCCGCGTCCTGGCTTTGTTTCGCGCAATACGCACCGGTGACCACTGGCTGCTCCTGACCCGGGGAGCCGAGGTGGAAGCGCTGATCCGGCGCCTGAGGATGTTCGTATTGCGCGCGGACGTGCAGTTGTGCAACCAATCATCCCGATGGCAGGCTGCTGCCGCACTCGGCGGTATCGAACCGTGGCTGGAGAGCCGATCGATCGCACTTGGCGCCGGGACCGGGGATGTGGCGACCGCGAACGGCGCCCTATTCATTCGGGTCGGCCCGCAGTTGGTCTACCTGGTGTCGGCGGGCGAAGCGCCGTGGGATTGGACGGGCGGCAATCCGTCGGGCACCGAGGAATCCGCGGCATTGGAGGAAATCCGCCTGGGACTGGTCAACCTGTCCCCCCAAATTGCCGGCCGTTACACCGCGCACATGCTCAACCTCGACCGACTGGGTGCCGTGGCATTCGACAAGGGGTGTTATCCCGGCCAGGAAGTCGTGGCGCGCACGGAGAACCTGGGTACCGTGAAGCGCCGCGTGTTTCGATACAGTGGAGAATTGGAGCATGAACCCACTGTCGGCACAGCCCTGCTGGATTCCGGCGGCAGTCAGGTGGGTGAAGTGGTTCGTGCAGTAAGAGTCGGCGAATCACGCGTCGAACTGCTGGCTGTTGTCCGGATAGATTCGGCAACCGGAAACCTGACCTGCGCCATCGAACCGGGTTCGGCACTGACCCGGGAATCGCTCCCCGGGGAATGACCGTACTTTGGATTTCAGGCCGCGTCCGGCTATGATTTCGGTAACCCTCGCGCGGAGGCGACAATGACAAGAATCACCATTCTCGCAGCATCCCTGATTCTGTGTCTCTTCGAAACCTCCGTGGCGCTGGCCCAGCACGGCGTGGCGGGGGG
>VYEH01000360.1:5334-9147 GCA_009843005.1 Pseudomonadota bacterium
CACACCCATGACCTTCTTCGTCACCAGCCGCCCTATCGGCGACGGCGGCAACCTGGGCGGCCTTGAAGGTGCGGACGCGCACTGCGAGATGCTCGCAGGAGAAGTGGGCGCCGGCGACCGCAACTGGCGCGCCTACCTCAGCACCCAGGAGCGCCCGGGCGAACCCGCCGTCAATGCCCGCGACCGCATCGGCGTCGGCCCCTGGTACAACTACGACGGCGTGATGATCGCGCGGGACGTGGCCCATCTGCACGGCGACACGATCGAGCAGGCCAGGCTCGGCAACAATCTCCACAAGCTCTCGGGACTCACGGAAAAGGGCCAGATCGTGCCGGGATTGAATGACTACCCGCATCCCCTGGACGGCGATTGGGAATATGTCAGGACGACCCCCTACAGCAACCGCCACGAAGTCCTGACGGGCTCGCAGCCCGACGGTACCGCCTACCCGCCGGAACTCGACTACACCTGCAATAACTGGACGAGCAACGAGGACCCCGATTTCGAAACGGAGGGAAGACGGATGGGCGCGATTGCCGGCAAACCCAATGCGCAGATCGGCTTCCCCGACCGAAACGGCGGCGGCAATGGCTCCTGGAATTCATCCCATGGTACGCGCGGCTGCAGCCAGACCGCTCTGGTGATGACCCACGGCGTGGGGATGTTCTACTGCTTTGCCATCGACTGAGGCGCCAATGAAGATGACAGTCAAACAAGTATCGGCGGGTCTGGTCGCCGCATTGGCGGCCACGGGAATCGCGTTTGCCCAGGGCGACGGTGGCATGGGTCCTGGGCTTCCTGAAACGGACGACATTCCCTCCAGCCTGATGACGTTCTTCGTCACCAGCGAACCCATTGGCGACGGCGGCAACCTGGGCGGGCTTGAGGGCGCGGATGCCCACTGCCAGTCATTGGCTGCAGCCGTCGGTCAGGGGCATAAGACCTGGCGCGCCTATCTCAGCACCCAGGAGCGTCCGGGTCAGCCGGCGGTGAATGCCCGCGACCGCATCGGAGAGGGTCCCTGGTACCACTCCAGGGCCAGGATCCTCGACTACCTGAACCGGCGGCTGAATCGCCCGCTCATCAAGTCCCAGATCCACGGCGATACGCTGCTGGAGGCGCAGCGGGGCAGCAACATGTCGAAGCAGTTCGCGCTCACCGAACACGGCGAGCTCGTCAACGGCATCGGCGATCCGCTGCCCACACTCCACGCCCTGTTGACAGGCTCCCGGACCGACGGCCGCGCCTTCCCGCCCGGCGAAGACCGAACGTGCAACAACTGGACCAGCAACGGCGAGGGCGCGGCCCAGTTCGGCCACTCCGACCGGATCGGCGGCGGCAACCAATCGTGGAATTCCGCCGGGACGACGACGGGCTGCAGCCAGGACGACCTGGTCGCCTCGGGCGGCGCGGGGTTGTTCTACTGCTTCGCGATCGACTAGTCGCGAGTTCGCGTTTGGCTGGTCGCGGATTCGTGATCAGCCAGTCGCCAGTTCGCGTGCGGTCATCGACCGAGCGCGAAAATCGCCGGATTCAGTCCCGCAAGCCGAATACGAACAGTCCGTTGCCGGCGGCGACCGCAACATATTGCGCGCCGCCCACCGCGTAACTGATCGGCCCGTTGGCGATATCGCCACCGAGATTGGTTCGCCACAGCAAGTCTCCCGTCACCGCGTCCAGGGCGTGGAAGTAGCCCTCCCTGCCCCCGGTAAACAACACGTCCGTCGCCGTCGTCAGAATTCCACTGGTGGTGACATCGGTCATTTCGTACTTCCAGCGGTGCTCGCCGGTGGCGGGGTCGATTGCGATCACGGCGCCCGTACCAACCGCTTCTGTCCAGTTGTTGATCCGGCTGCCCCGCAGGGACGGTACGTTGGGCCCGCCCGGGATCGGCGAGACCGGGACGCCGCCGAGGAATCGCACTCCCTCCTGGTATTCCTGCTCCTCCGGCCAGAAGACCGAACCGTAATTCTCCCAGGCCGAGAGGTAGAAGAGTCCGGTGCGCGGACTGTAGGACGGCGAGTACCAGTTGGTGGCTCCCTGCACGCCGGGATAGGTCGTCGCGCCCGGCGGCTGCGGCGTTTCGATGGGCCGGCCGCTCTCGCTCAGGCCGCTGGCCCAGTTGATTTCGGTAAACGGCTCGCCGCGGATGAACTCTCCGGTCGTGCGGTCGAGCACGTAGAAAAATCCGTTGCGGTTGGCCCATAGCATCTGCCGGCCGCTGCTGAACGTCTCAAGGCCGATATCGGCGAGGACCGGAATCTGGACGGCGTCATAGTCGTAGTCGTCATTCGGGGTGAACTGGAAATACCACTGGAGCTCGCCCGTGTCAGGATCCAGAGCCACCACCGCATCCGAGTACAGGTTATCGCCGGGCCGTTGCGCCGGATTCCAGTCCGGCCCGGGGTTGCCGATGCCCCAGTAGGTCTGGTCGAGGTCCGGATCGTAGGACCCCGTAAGCCAGACCGAAGCCCCGCCATGCTGCCAGGCGTCGGTGTCGCCTTCCCAGGTCTCGTGACCCGGTTCGCCGGGCCCCGGAATCGTGTAGAACTTCCATGCCTCCTCGCCCGTTTCGGCGTCATAGGCCGATATGAAGCCGCGAATACCGTACTCGCCGCCGGCCACCCCGACGATCACCTTGTCCTTCACGACCAGCGGGGCCAGCGTCATCGCATAGCCGGCGCCGGGGTCGGCCACTGCGGTAGTCCAGACGGGCTGCCCGTTGATGGCGTCGATGGCGATCAACCGGGCATCGATGGTGGCCATGAACAGCGTATTTCCCAGCATCGCCAGGCCGCGGTTCACCCGGCCGCAGCAGGGTCGCGACAGCGTGGAAGGGTTATGCCGGTAGTCCCAGAACACGCGCCCACCCGCCGCATCCAGGGCGACGGCCGTGTTCGGAGCCTCGGTGAGGTACATGATCCCGTCAACGACCAGCGGCGTGGCCTCGAACTTTTCCAGCGACTGGGCCTGAAAGACCCATTTCAGCTCCAGTTCGTCCACATTGGCGGGCGTGATCCGATCCAGGAGGCTGTATCGAGTGCTCGCGTAGGTACCGGAGTAAGTCAACCAGTTGTGAGGCTCCTCGTCAGCGTTCAGCAGTCGCTCGAAGCTGACCTGCGCCTGCAGACCGAGTGGCGCCAACAGCAGCAAAAGCATGATCCGGGACATCAATTCACCCCCTTCAACGAACGCAGATAGGCCATAAGGTCGGCCACTTCCTCTTCCGAGAAAACGCCGGCGTAGGACGGCAGGTCCCAGGACTCGAGAATCGCGTACTCGCGCAAATCCGACTTGTCCAGCGACAGTAGCCGCTCCTGTTCATCGATGAGTTGCACGGAGTAGGTATCCTCGTTCATGCGCCGGCCGTTGATCACGGATCCATCCGCCGTGACCGCGCGAACGGCGCGGTTCATGGGCAATCCCGAGCCGTGCGGATCCTGAAGCGCCCGGCTCAGGACGGCCGCGCTTCTGACCGCGCCGATGTCGCTCAGGTCCGGAGCGAACCGGGGACCCTGACCCGCGACGCGGTGACAACTTCCGCAGTCGCCCCTGCCCTCGAACAACGCCTGCCCCCTGGCTGCATCGCCCAGGACGACACCGCCGATTTCCGCATCCATGTTGCGAAGGTAGGCGACCAGCGCGACCAGCTCGGCCTCCTCGTACGCCCCCGCCACCATCGTCGTGCCGGGAATCCCGTCGAGCAGGATTCCCCGCAGATCCCGGTCCGAAGCGGCGTGCCGAAAAACGCCGCTGCGCAGGTTGACACCCGGAAACAGATCGCCGGATTCGCCGTGGCACACCACGCAATAG
>VYEH01000078.1:0-3662 GCA_009843005.1 Pseudomonadota bacterium
AATCCTCGACCTAGCATGACTTGAGAATCAGGCTGAGGATCAGGCGATGGAGGATGTGGACCTGGTCGAGGTCGTCAGTCTGGTCGTTGACGATGTTCGATTCGAGGGCCGATCGCAGGACAAGTCCGTTCGCTGGAATCCACCCGAAGGGCTCTTCCGGGTCCGTGGTCTGGCCGACGTTTTGAGAAGCGCCGTGGAGAATGTGCTCCGCAACGCGATCGCGCACACCCCGAAACACACGCGCGTCGATGTCTCGCTGGAGAACTCCGGGGGGACGGCGAAACTGCACATCCGCGATCGCGGCGTAGGCGTATCCGACGAGCAGATGGACCGGATCTTCGAGCCCTTCTACCGCTGCTCCGGCGAACGCAGGGGCGGCGCCGGCATCGGACTGGCGATTACGCAGACCGCCGCCGCTCTGATGAATGGCACGGTTGAAGCCAGCAGTGCGCCCGAGGGAGGCCTGCTGGTGACACTGAAGCTGCCGCTGGTCCGGAGCCCGGCGCATTAACGGGCGCCCCGGGGAACACAAATGCATGATTCGTCGGGTTATTGTGTGCTTTGCGAAAAACTGTCACAAGCCTTTTTTCGTCCCCGCCGCAGGCGTATTCTTGGCTGACTCCAGGCACAAGTGTTATCGGCACAACAGAATGTGAAGAGTTCGTCGTCAGTCACGCGAATCCTCGTTGCCGCGACGCTGCTCGCGGCGTCTCAGTTCGGCCTTGGGCAAGACAGCTCGGCCCCGAACATTATTCTCATCGTCGCCGACGACCAGGGCTGGAACCACCTGTCCGTGCCGATGGACGACGAGCTTCCAGGGTCGGGGAGCGACTACTTCCGGACGCCCAACATCGATCGCATCGCCGCAGCCGGCATGCGCTTCCCCAACGCCTATGCCGCGGCGCCGATGTGCGGACCGAGCCGCATCGCCCTGCACTACGGCAAGGGGACCGCTCAGGTCGTGTACTCCGAAGCAGCCGAGGACGTGCGGGCGGAGTCGATGACGATCGGAGAAATGATGCAATCAGCGGGCTACGCGACCGCACACTTCGGCAAGTGGAGTCCCGGCGCGCCGGAATCGGGGTTGCAATTCTACGACGAGAGTGATGGCGCCGCAGGCAACGCGGACGGCAACGTGGACGACCCAACCAATCCCAAGGACATCTTCGGCATTACCGAGCGCACCGTCGCGTTCATGGAAGCGAGCGTCGATGCCGGCCGACCGTTCTACATGCAGTTGTCGCACTACGCGCCGCATGTCGGCTTTCAGGCGCTTGAGGAATCAGTCGAAAAATGGCAAGGCATCGAGCCGGGCGAGATACACACCGACCCCGTCTATGCGGCAATGACGGAAGATCTGGATACCGGCATCGGCAGGGTGCTGGACAAGTTGCAGGATCTGGGCGTCGAAAACAATACGTATGTTATCTACACCTCCGATCACGGCCAGACCATCAACCGCTCCACCAATCAGCCCCTGAGACTTGGCAAGGGCACGTTGTGGGAGGGCGGAATGCGCGTGCCGTTCATCGTCAGCGGTCCCGGCATTGCAGCCGGAACGATTTCCTACGCGCGGGTCGTGTCGATGGATTTCTTCCCCACGTTCGCTGAACTTGCCGGCGCCGCCGACACGGCGCCCGACGACCTAGAGGGCGGAAACCTGGTGCCGCTGCTTCACGGAGGGGGGGACGGCGAGGTTCGGCGAGCACGAGAGGAACTCGTTTTTCACTTTGCTCAACCGAGCGGGCAACCGCAGTCACGGCCTTCCTCGAGCATTTACCTTAAGAACTACAAGCTGCTGAAATTCTACGACACGGGAGATCTTCAGCTGTTCGACATCGCAGCGGACTTACCGGAACGGCAAGACCTTGCCGGTCGGATGCCCGAGCGCGTGGAGGCGTTGCACCAGCGGCTGATGAGCTATCTGGACGCGGTCGGCGCAACGATACCGGACCCGTCGACAATGACGCCCGGGACGGCGCCCGGAGCGGGAATGGGCATGGGCGCCGGTGCAATGGGAATGGGAGGCGAACAATGATCAAGACACAAACCGCCAGCAGCCCGTGGCGGAAGTCCCTAGGCGCAGAGATCCTGTCGGTTTTCGCTGGCCTGGCGCTTCCAGCGGCCGCGGTCGGGCATCACGGCAGCAACTCCAACCCGGACCTTTACCTCGCGGAGAATCTGCTGGTACTGGAAGGCGAGATTTCGCGGATTTTGTGGCGCAACCCGCATCCAAGGCTGATGTTGACCGTGGTCGGCGACGACGGCGTGGAGACGGACTGGGAACTGGAAATGCCCGGCAGCATAAACGGAATGATCGCCAATGAACTGGACAGCGACTTCGTTTATGTCGGTGAACGCGTCAGGGCAGCGGGTGTCGTTTCGCGCCGCGATCCCACCTCCATCGGATTGCTGCATCTGCTCCTGTCCAGCGGCGAGGAGTACGTCTCCGGCAATCGGGAGACCCTCTGGTCGGACGAGCGCCTGGCGACCAGGAGCCAGACTCTCGACCCCGCTGCCGTCAGGGCCGCTGAAGAATCGGCTGATGGCAGCTTCAGGGTTTGGGGCCGGAGGACCAGCCCGCGGCCTTCGCCGGAAGAGTATGCCGGCTTGCTGACCGAAAATGGGCGAGAACTGGCAGCCCAGTACCATGGCCCCAGAGACAACCCGGAGTTTGAGTGTCAAACGGGAATCCCGACGCACATGTTCGACCCGGTTACGCCCGAGAGCACCGACGGCGCCGGCCGTATACATATTCATACCGCGGAGTACAACGTGCGGCGCGTGGTCTACCTGACGGAAGACCGCCCGGAGCCTGTGCCTTCAAACGTCGGGTATTCCACCGGCCGCTGGCAGGGTGACACGCTCGTCGTAGAGACCACGCATATCGATTGGCCGTACTTCGATCCCTACGGCACGCCGCAGTCGGACCGGATGAGCTACGTGGAGACGTTCCGGGTTGCCGACGATGACAGTCGTCTCGACTACACGATCGTCGCGACGGACCCGGTCATGTTCACCGCTCCGGTTGAACTCGAGCGCGCCTGGCGGTGGCAGCCCGGCCTTCAGATGGTCGAGAACTTCGACTGCGTCGCCGATTGGGGAGACTCGGACTGAGATGAGGAAAAACATGAGAAACGCGCAATCAGTCAGGTGCAGTACGCCGACGCTGTGGGTTATCGTCGGCCTGGCGCTTCCGATGACTGCTACCGGGCACCACGGCGACAACTCCAATCCGGTCCTTTACCTGGCAGAGAATCTCCTGGAACTGGAAGGCGAGATCACAGGCGTCTTCTGGCGCAATCCGCATCCGAGACTGATGCTGACCGTGGTCGGCGATGACGGTGCGGAGGCGGACTGGGAACTGGAACTGGCCGGCAGCATAAACACCCTGGCCGGTCAGGGAATCACCGGCGACTTCGTTCGGGTCGGCGATCGTGTCCTGGCAGCGGGCGTTGTCTCGCGACGGGATCCCACCTCCATCGGATTGCTGCATCTGCTCTTGCCCAGCGGTGAGGAACACGTGACCGGCAACCGGCAGACCCGCTGGTCGGACGAGCGCCTGGCGACCACGCAGCGGGCCCTCGATCCCGCCGCTGTCAGGGCCGCCGAAGAATCGGCGGACGGCATTTTCAGGGTCTGGGGACGGCGGATCAGCCCGC
>VYEH01000078.1:3672-9147 GCA_009843005.1 Pseudomonadota bacterium
AGCCCGCGACCTGTTCCGGAAGAGTATGCCGGCTTGCTGTCGGAACATGGGCGCGAACTGGCAGCGCAGTTCCATGCCCCAAGAGACAATCCGGAGCTTGCGTGCCGCACGGGCATCCCGACGCATATGTTCGACCCGACACCGATGGAGATCACCGACGGCGGCGACCGCATCCATATCCATACCCAGGAGTACAACATGCGGCGCGTGATCTACCTGACGGAGGACCGCCCGGAGCCTGCGCCTTCGAATGTGGGGTACTCCATCGGGCGTTGGGAGGGCGATACTCTGGTTGTTGAAACCACCCATATCGATTGGCCGTACCTGGATCCTTACGGCACACCGCAGTCCGACCGGATGAGCTACGTGGAGACGTTCCGGGTTGCAGACGACGGGAGTCAGCTGAACTATACGATCGTTGCCACGGACCCGGTCATGTTTACCGCTCCGGTTGAACTGGAGCGCGGTTGGCGGTGGCAGCCGGGTATCCAGATGGTGGAAGACTACGACTGCGTCGCCGAGTGGGAGAGACCGGAATGAGCGGCCGTCATTCAACGCGCAAAGGAGTATCTGGATATGTTGGGATGGGTTGCTCGATACCGGCAGACAGCCGGCTTGATGTCGGAATCGGTTGATCGAAATCGGCAAGTAGTCCGCCAGATGCCGGGACTGCCTGGCCGCATTCGGCTTTCAGCGGGCTTGGCGATCACCTTGGGTTGGATAGTTACGGCACACTCCACCCCAAACATATTGCTGCTCATCGGCGACGACATGGGTGTCGAGACCGTGGCGTCCTACGGCGTCGGCGAGAACCCGCCCATGACCGCCCATATCGACGATCTGGCCGGCAAGGGCGTGCGCTTCACCAGGTTCTGGGCGCAGCCCGTTTGCTCGCCGACCCGGGCGACGATCATGACCGGCCGCTATGGTTTCCGCACGGGAATCGGCAGGCCCGTGACCAACCGCGGGCCCCTGCCGGAACCGCCGCGGATACCTGACTGGGCGCTGCCGTACGTCAACACGGAAACCGGCGGCGGCATGGGCATGGGCGCCGACGGTCTGCAGAGCCTTCCCCGCCACGGCCTCGGCGTTGACGAGTACACCCTTACCCACGCATTCGATGCCAATGGACACCTGGGCTACTCCACCGCGGCGATCGGTAAGTGGCACCTGGCGGATGCGGACAACGGCTGGCAGGATCACGCCACCCGGATCGGTTTCGACTATTTCAACGGTGGTCTCACCGGCGGGCCCGAGGCGTATTTCGCCTGGCCCGAGGTGGGCGACGGCGAGGGGACGGGCGCGACCGGCTATGCGCCCACCGACAAGGTGGACGACGCCATCGCCTGGATCGGAGCCCGGGGCGATCGTCCCTGGTTCATGTGGATGGGGTTCAACCTGCCCCACACGCCGCTGCACACGCCGCCGGAGGATGCCCGCGACGGCAATTCGAACAGCCAGTACGGGGCCATGATCGAAGCCATGGACACGCATATCGGCCGATTGCTCGCGGCCATTTCGCCGGACGTGCTGGAAAACACTTACGTCTTGTTCCTGGGCGACAACGGCACCCAGAGCGGCAACGTGACGGCGCCATTCCAGAACGGACGCGCGAAGGGAACAGTCTACCAGGGCGGCGTCAACGTGCCGTTCATCGTGACCGGTCCCGGCGTTGAGCGCGGTGCGGTCTCCGACGCCCTGGTCAACTCGACGGACCTGTTCGTGACGATCATGGAAATGGCGGGAATCGATCCCGCCGAAACGATTCCCGCGGACGTGACCCACGATTCGGTCAGTTTCCTGGACACGCTGTCCGATCCCGCCGCTTCACCCAGGGAATGGATCTACGCGGACGAGTTTTTCGGGGGGTTCGAGGGTGTGGAGACGGCCGACTACGCCATGCGGGACGAGCGGTACAAGCTGATGAGATTCGACGGCGTCGAGGAATTCTACGATCTTCAGGCAGATCCCTACGAACACGAGAACCTGCTCGCCGGGGCACTGTCCGCGGAAGAACGCGCCGCGTACGGCAAGTTACTGGCGGAAATAGAGAAACTACGCAGCAGCGAATGAGATTCACAGGAGGTTCGAGGCATGTCGAATGACCTGATCAAGCAACCGATTTCAGTCATCTTGGCTGAGAGTCCATGGATTTTCGCACTGGCAGCGGCCTTGATTCTGGGTCCTGTTCCACAGGCCGACGCGCACCACGGCTCCGCTCCGCATTTCGATCCTGAAGATCCGGTGACCGTGGAAGGCACGGTCTCCGAATTGCGATTCGTCAATCCTCATTCCTTCCTGCACTTCGACGTGACCGGCGCCGACGGGGAGACGGTCGAGTGGCGCTGCGAAATGGGCGGGGCCACGAACCTGGGCCGGTTGGGCTGGACGAGCGAAACGCTGACGGCCGGGCAGCCCGTCACCGTCTCGGGACCCAGAGCGCGGCGGGAAGCCAACTCGTGTGCCGCCAGGTCGATCGTGCTCGAGGATGGGACGGAAATCGGCGGTGGCGTGCAGCTCCAGGGCACGGAGGTTCGAACCACCGTTGCAGACGAGCAATTCACCGCACAGCGACCCAGGTACCTGGCCAACGGCCAGCCGAACCTGAGCGGCCCGTGGATCCTTCGTGCGGGGGGTGGCATGGGCGGCGGCTTTCCGGAGCACACTGAAGCGGGCCGAATCGCGGCAGAAGCGTACGATGGACGCTACGACAACCCCGTCATCCGTTGCCAGAGCGGCAACATCATCCTCGACTGGACCCGCCAGTCCCACGTCAACGACATCAGTCAGGACGAGAACCGGATCACGATACGCTACGGCTACTTGGATCTCTTGCGGACGATTCATCTTGACGTGTCGAGTCATCCCGAGACCTTGACTCCCGGCATCGCGGGTCATTCGATCGGGAGATGGGAAGGCGACGTACTGGTGGTCGATACGGTCGGCTTCATGGCGCGGGTGTTGATCCCGAGAATTCCGGTCATGACCAGTGAGCAGATGCACGTCGTGGAGCGTTTCGCCTACGACGAGGAGACGCGCACGCTGACCCGCGATTATGTCGTGACCGATCCGCTCTATCTGAGCGAACCGCTGCGAGGCCGGGATGTATCGGATATCGCAGCGGAGCCATACCGGCCATTCAACTGCGTGGACCTCAGCGGAGAAAACAACCGCCGCCCCACGGAGTAGTGCCCGCGAGCCAGGCTGACGATCTCCGGAACGCGGATGTCAGCCAGGTGCGGAAACCAGGCCCAAGGAGTAGACAGTGCCATGAAAATGATATCTACCGTTGATTTGCGATCCCTTCCTGTCGTCGCGGCAGCCATGCTGATCGGCGGCGCTTTCGATGTCGCTTCCGCACAGGACGACGCCTGCGCGGACCTGTACCTGGTCAATGGCCGGTTCTTCTCCATGGCCGAACTGCCACAGAGCACCGATGGCGTTGCACAGAGCGACTTCGACAGCGTGCGCATCTCCGGCAACGCGATCGCGGAAGTCGGCGACGATCTCGTGGCGCCCGACTGCGCGACATCCATCGACCTGGACGGCAGGACGGTCATTCCCGGACTCAGCGATACGCACATGCACTTCATCCGCGCCACATTGCGTCCGGGGTACGACACGCGTGAACTGGAACTCAGCCGCAGCATACCGGAGGCGCTGGACATGATCGCAGCCAAGAGCGCCGCCATGGCCGAAGCGGGCGTGCCCACCGATCAGTGGATCACGTTCATCGGCGGCTGGGACCCGATTCAGTGGGAAGAGAACCCCGTGGGATCAGGGCCCGGGGGCGGCCCGGCCTATGTCTATCCGACACTGGAACAGTTGGACGCGGCGGCCGGCGATTACCCCTTCTACATTCACCTCCGTTCGACCGAAGACGCGTACACGAATTCGCGGGGTGTGGACCGGCTGAAGGAACTGGCCGCCATGACCGAAGGCGAGGGCGACCCGCAGGTCGATCCGGCCACGGGATTCGTGGCCGACTCGACCGCGGCGTTCCGGCTGCTCAAGCGGGACAGCGACCCGCGGGAACAGGCGATTCGCGTCATGCGGGGATTCAACAGCGTCGGCCTGACCTCGGTCGTCGACGTGGGCGGCAGCATACGCGGCATGGGCGCACAGTACTTCAACGTCTTCTCCGACTACGAAACGATGAAGGCGCTGTATGATGCCGACGAACTGACCATCAGGGTGCGCGCGCGGGTGCAGGGCGACCTGATCACGCCCGTGGAAGACTATGAAGCCCTGGTGCATTCGATCGCAGCCCGGTTCGGCAGCGAAGACGACAGCATGTTCAAGGTCATCGGTCTCGGAGAGGACCTGGGCGACATTCAGACCAACGGCTATCAGAACGTGGTCGAGATGGCGATTTCCAACGGTTGGCAGGTCGGCAAGCACGCGGGCGCTCTGGCGGACATCGATACCTACCACAACGCTGCCGTGGCAATCGGGAAAGTCACCCGGTTGATCCTGGAGCACTCTTCTCCCGATGCGGCCGAGTTCGACAGGATCAGGGAACTGGGATACGAGGATGTCGTCGGCGCCAACCTTTCATCGCATGCGTTCTACGGTCGCGGCGCCGCGGGGCGCGCCTGCGGCACCGTCCCGTTCCGGACCATTGTGGAAGAAGCCTTTAACGCCGGCATAGGCACGGGCAGCACCAACGCGCCACCCAGCAATCCCAGGATCAACATCTACGCCATGGTGACCGGAAAGGACGTGAAGGGCTTCGGGCTTCGAGCCGGTGGGGTGACCACTCTGCGTGCGGCCACCGCGGGCGGCATGGGCGGTATGGCCGCCATGGGCGCCGGCGCGGGAGCCGCCCTCGATCCGGACGCTCCCATCACTTGCCCGGACGAGCGTATCTCAAGAGCCCGGGCGGTCCAGCTCTACACGAAGGGCAGCGCCTGGCTGGCCGGCTCCGAAGACGACTACGGAACGCTGGAAGAAGGCAAGCTGGCCGATCTTGTGGTGCTGAGCGATGACCTGTTCTCTCCGTTAGTCAGCGACGACGAGATCCAGGGCATTCGTTCCCTGATGACGATCGTCAACGGCGAGATCGTTTACGTCAGTGAGGACGCCTCTTTTTCCGCCGTCGTTGACGAATAGACAGGAAACTCTCACGCGTCCGGCAGCTCGTCACCGGGAACCGGCGGTAAATCCGGCGCCTTGTCGAGGTAGCGTGTCAGATCACCAGTCCGCGCTGTGGCAGCGCGCCGCTTAAGGAATGCGTCAGCCGTTTCCACGGCTCCGATCTTCTGTGCGACGGCGGCGGTGATCCACTGGTTGAGCGAGACTCCGTCCTCTCTGGCCGTTCGCGTAGCGGTTTCCTTCAATGACATCGGCAGTTGCAGCGGATACTTGTATCGACGTGCTTCACTCATTGCCGCAGCCTCCTGACCAATTCTCCTGGTGTGGCGACCTCAATCCCGAACATTCGCGCCGGCAAGAAATCTCTGACATTGTGCGTTA
>VYEH01000413.1:0-503 GCA_009843005.1 Pseudomonadota bacterium
AACATGATCACCGCAAACGGAAACGCCCCCGCAAAGATATCGAACAGCGAGATCCGATCCTCATCCGCCAGAGTCGCCTTGATCACATAACAGGCGATGCCCAGCGGCGGCGTCAGCAACCCTATCTCCGCGCCGACGATGGTCACGATGCCGAACCAGACCAGGCTCACGCCGTAGGGCTCGATGATCGGCAGGAACAGCGGCACCATGATCAGGATGATGGAGGTCGTGTCCAGAATCGTTCCCATCAGGATCAGGATCACCACGTAGATGGCCAGGATGCCGTAGAGCCCGATCTCCGCCTGGGCGATCCATTCCCCGAGATCGTTGGGCAGTCCCGACAGCGCCAGCATGCGGCTGTACATGGTGGCCGCAACGATCAGCATCAAAATCGACGCCGTGATGTGCCCGGTTTCCACCAGCACGCGCCACAGCGTGGTGCGATTCAGCTTGCGCTTGACCAGCGCGACGATCAGCGCCCCGGCCGCGCCCACGGCGCCAGC
>VYEH01000413.1:513-3787 GCA_009843005.1 Pseudomonadota bacterium
GAACTGCGCCATAGCGACGATGGCAACGGCGTACGCCAACGACAGCAGGATACCCGGGACAATACCGGCGGTGAACAGGTCCGCCACCGACTGCTCCGTGATCAACGCGTAGATGATCAGCATGACGCTGGGTGGAATCAACATCCCGAGCACCGAACTCCCGGCCACCACGCCCACGGCAAAGCGAGGCCGGTAGCCGAACCGCAGCATCTCCGGCACCGATACCCGAGTGAATACGGCCGCCGAGGCGATGCTCACGCCGGTGATCGCCGCGAAGGCGGCATTGGCGGCCACGGTCGCCACGCCCAACCCGCCCTTGAGCCTGCGCAGGGCCGCGTTGGCCACCTGGTAGATGTCGCGGCCGAGTTCGGCCTGGCTGACCAGAAGGCCCATGAGCACGAACAGCGGGATGACCCCGAAGATGTAGTCCTCCAGGCTGTTGGAGGCCGCCAGCGTGAGCAGATAGATGGGCGCCTCCAGGGAACCGCGCAACAGCCACACGCTGATGAAGGACACCACGCCCAGGGCGACCGGCACATACATGCCGGAGTAGATCAGGACCAGGATGGCCAGCACCGAGAGCAGGCCGATTTCAAAGCCCGTCATGGGGCCGGCCTGCGATGGTCCTGGACGGCCCGGACATAGCGCAGGGCCAGGAGCGCGAACTGTATGGCCACCACGATGCATCCGATGACCAGTATCAGGCGGATCGGCCAGACCTGCACGACGAAAAGTCCCTCGTTGCCGGCGAAATAACCCCGCTCATAGGCTTCGATCAGCCGAGGCACGGCGCCGAAAAGAATGAAGATGAAGAACATCGTGCCCGCAAGGTCGAAGACCGCGCCCATGGAGTGTGCCAGCACGGGCCGGCGCTTCATTATCTGTTGAAACAACCCGTCCGAGCGAGTCAGACGCCCGGCCCGGACGGCATCGCTGATCTGCAGGAAGACGATGCCGACGATGGACAATTCGACGATTTCGGCCACACCCTGGATGGGCGCATTGAACAGGTAGCGGGAGAGCACGTCCACGTTGATGATCAACATCAGGGCGAAAATCCAGGCGGTGCCCATGCTGTTGAGCCCGGCCACCAGGCCCGAGAACGCGCGAATCAAGGGGTTACCGGGCCCAGCCCCGGCTTCGGCGCCCGCACTCACAGTTCCCGGTCCCAGTGCCGGACGATGGGCTGGTTGTTGGCGCGCATGATGTCCATGTAGTCGCGCAGAATCTGCTTGCCGGGAAGCCCGCGTTCTTCCAGATCCTCGGCCCATTCCTGCGCCATGTTGGGCAGGCTCTCGGCCCAGACGCGGCGTTGTTCGTCGGTCAGCGGCTGGATCGTGCCGCCCTGCTCCACGAATTCGTGGCGGCTGGACTCGGCGCGCCGGTCGGTCTCCAGCGCCAGCTCGTCGCGGTAGTCGATGGCCGTCTCGGAGAGCACCCGGCGGACTTCATCGGGCAGCCTTTCCCAGGAGCGCCGGTTCATGGTGATGACCTTGGATGTGACCGCTCCAAGGCGAATGTCAATCATGTACGGTGCAACTTCATAAAGTTTGTACGCTACCGCAGACTCCGCCCAGGCCACTGTCCCGTCGGTCAAACCAGTCGCAATGTTGTTGTAGAAATCGCCCAGGTTGCTGCTCACCGCCGCCGAACCGAGCCCCTGCACATAGCGCAGATTCAATCCGACTCCGCAGATCTTCGTGCCCCTGAAGTCCTCCAGCGTCTCTATGGGTTCGTTCATCAATACCTGGTACGTGTCGATCGATCCGGCCGCGGTGAGAAAGACCTGGTTGTAGTCGTCCCACTGCTCTCGCAGTGCCGGGTAGCGTTCCACCAGTTCGTCCACGGTGCGCGCCACCAGGCCGATGTCCGCGGTGACCAGAGGCGTCACGTAACTGATGTTGAAGAACGGAATCTTGTCCGGATGAAACGGCGAGGTGATGATGCCGATATCCGCCAAACCGTACTGCAAGGCCTCCAGCACGCCGCCCGTCTTGGCCACGGTGCCGCCGAACGCGCGGTTCCAGTCGATCTCGTAGTTGCCGGTCTCCGCCAGCCGACGGTCCACCTCGGGCATGTAGTAGTCAAGGAAGACGCGCACCCACAACGCCGTGGGTGCATAGGCATCGATCACCGTCAATGGCACGACCTCCTGTGCGCGGGCGGGTTTGGCGCCAATGAACGCGGCGAAGATTCCGGCCAGCATCAGCAGGCGAGCGCGGCGGAGCGGCTTGAGGACACGAATCGGATTCATGGACATTACTCTTTCCCGTTTGAGAGGACTGTACACGTCAGTCTATCGTGTGTGCAGCCTTTTGCGAGTTTCGGCAGGCCAGCTTCCCACGTATACTCGGGCACCGAGGCCACGGGCGGATTTTAGCGATTATTCCGTCGGCAAGGAAACAATTTCGAAAACTGCGCCCACCGTTCCGAACCGAGGTACTTCAATGGCAAGCGCAACAGCAACCAACGGCCGCGAAACCCTCGCGTCCATCGCCTACCAGCGGCTGCTGGACGATATCGTCGGCGGGCGACTGCAGCCCGGCAGCAAACTTCGGCTCCAGTTTCTCACTGAACGTTATGCGGTTGGCAACAGCCCGCTGCGCGAAGCCCTTAACCGGCTTTCCGCCAACGGCATGGTGCAGCGCGAGGAAAACCGTGGGTTTCGGGTCTCGCCCGCATCGGCGGAGGAACTGTCGGAACTGATTCGGACACGCTGCTGGCTGGAGGAAATCGCGCTGCGGGAATCCATCCGGCATGGTGACGCGGCATGGGAAGAAGGTGTGTTGGTGGCCTATCACCGACTTTCGAAGAGAAATCGGCTGTCGGACGAAGAGTATGTCACGTTCGACGGAACCTGGGAGGACCTTCACCACGCGTATCACCTGTCGCTGCTTTCCGCCTGCGATTCGAATATCCTCCTGGACTTCTGCGCGCAACTGCATGAACAGACTCTGCGCTACCGCAATCTCAGTTCCATGCAGGCCTATCGGGACCGACACGAACTGGACGAGCATCGTGCGATCCGCGATGCGGTGTTGGACCGCGATGCCGACGAGGCCGTTGAATTGCTGCGGGCCCACTATCGAATCACCGGCGAGATCGCCCTCGCCCGCGGCAACCTTTCCTGAACCAAGCCCGGTCTGACCTGCTTCTTTCCTGGCGCAAACAACAGTCGGAGACAAATGATGAAAGTCGGGTTCATCGGCCTGGGGCGCATGGGCCATGGGATGGCGTCGAGAATTCTTCGGAACGGGCACGATCTGGCGATCTT
>VYEH01000413.1:3797-9111 GCA_009843005.1 Pseudomonadota bacterium
CCGGCGCTGCTTGAAGACCTGGGAGCGGCCGGCGCCACCGTTACCGGCAGCGTGGCGGAAGTCGCTGCCGACCGGGATGTCGTCATCTGCATGCTGCCCCACGACGAAGCGCTGGATTCCCTGGTCTTCTCATCCGGAGGATTACTGGAATGCCTGCCCCGGGGCGCGATTCACATGGTGAGTGGCACCCACGGCGTTGAGATCATCCGCAAGCTCACCGCCGCACATGCGGAAGCCGGCCAGATCCTGGTGGCCGGCCACGTGCTCGGCCGGCCGGACCTTGCCGCCGAGGGCAAGCTGACCCTGGTTCCCGGCGGACCTCCGGAGGCATTGCGGCGACTGCAGCCCATTTTCGAAGTACTCGGCAAGCGGACCTTCATCACCGGCGACGAGCCCCAGACCTCCACGGCCGTCAAGATCGCCAACAATTTCGTACTGGGCAGTGTCATCGAGATCATCGGCGAAAGCATGTCGCTGGTGCGCAAGTTCGGCGTCGAGCCGGCCCTGTGCCAGCAGGTCATGACCGAAGGGCTGTTCGGGGCGCCCGCCTTACACGTTTACGGACAGATCATCGTCGAGGAGGCCTACGACAAGGTCGGCGCATCCGTGCACATCGGCCTCAAGGACGCAAACCTGGCGCTGGCCGCCGGCGAAGCGGTGGATGTGCCCCTGCCCAGCGCCAACGTCTGGCGGGACCGATTGCTCAGCGCCAAGGCCCACGGCGGCGCCGATCTCGACTGGGCGGTGATGGCGCGGGAACAGGCCCGGGCCAGCGGCATCGAGTAGGGGCCGTTGACGCCGTTCCGGACAGCAACCCCTGAGATCGATCCATGCCCGAACTGCTGACCGACCCCGCGTTCATCATCATCGCGATCATCGCGGTGCTGGTCACCGGAATCTCCAAGGGGGGCTTCGGCGGAGTCGCGCTGCTGGCGGTTCCGCTCATGTCGCTGGTGATCTCGCCCATCCAGGCGGCGGGCATCATGCTGCCCATCATGATCCCCATGGATTTTCTCAGCATCTGGATGTACCGGAAACTCTGGGACGGCAAGAACCTGGCGCTGCTGATCCCGGCTGCCACCGTGGGCATCACCATTGGGGGTCTGACCGCGGGCTACGTCAATGACCAGATCGTGCGCCTGCTGGTGGGGATCATCGCCGTGGTCTTTACCCTTCACCGTGCCAGCTGACTGTACCTTCGCCGCCTGAAGAAAGGCGCCGGAGCGGAGCCGCGCAAGCCCCCCAACCAGGTCTGGGGCGCGTTCTGGGGCACCTGCGCGGGGTTCACCAGCTTTCTGGCCCACGCCGGCTCGCCGCCCTACCAGGTCTACGTGATCCCCCAGGGCCTCAGCAAGGAGATCTATGCCGGAACCAGCGTGATGTTCTTCGCTGCGGCCAACGCCATCAAGCTCATTCCCTACGGCATGCTCGGCCAGCTATCAATCACGAACCTGTCCGTCTCCGCGGCACTGTTGCCGCTCGTGCCGGTGGGCGTCTTCCTGGGTGTATGGATCAACCGCCGTCTGCCCGAGAAGACTTTCTTTGCGATCATCCTGGCGTCCATCTTCCTTGTCGGTATCAAGCTGATATGGGATGGTGTTTTCAATCTGATCGGGGCGTGACACGGTTACGTCCAGAAGGAGATTCGAAATGAAGAACCGCAAATGGGCACAGTTGCCGGTGTTGCAAGTGCTTCGGGAGTCGCTGGCATTCCCCGTATTGAGGGTGTTGTCCGTGGTGCCGGTGCTGCCATGGATGCTGGCCGCTTGCACTCAGCCGGCGCCGCCCCCGGCGCCCGAGTCCGACGGTGCGCCCGAGTCTCGGCCGAACCTTCTGCTGATCGTGGCCGACGACCTCGGCTACACCGACATCGGCGCGTACGGTGGTGAAATAAGGACCCCGGTACTGGATGACCTTGCGTCACAGTCCGTGATGTTCACGAATTTTCACGTCCTCCCCATGTGTGCGCCGACGCGCGCGATGCTGCTTGCGGGCACCGATCACCATGTCGCGGGGCTCGGCACCATGTTCGGATCCAATTTCCTCCCGGGCCTGGAAGGCCACACCGGCTACGAAACCTACCTTCACGAGAGGGTCGCCTCGTTGCCGGAACGCCTTGCCGAGGTCGGTTACCGCTCCTACATGGCCGGCAAGTGGCACCTTGGCCCCGACCCCGGGCAGTGGCCGGTCGACTGGGGATTCGACAGGTCGTTCGTAATGCTGCCGGGCTCGGGCAGCCACATGGCCATACCTGAACGCGTCTACGTGGAAAACGACGAATGGGTCGAACCCACGCAGGAAGGCTTTTATTCTACCCGCACCTACACCGACAGGCTCATTGGCTACATCGACGAGTTTCACGGCGACGGACAACCGTTCTTCGTCTACGCCGCCTACACTTCGCCCCACTGGCCGCTGCAGGTCCCGCCCGACTTCATCGACCTGTACGCCGGCGACTATGACGATGGATACGATGAGCTGCGGGTCGCGCGCATGGAGCGGGCCGAGGCGCTCGGCGTCATCCCCGAAACCGACCCGGACTATTTCGAACCGCTCGGCCCGGCCTGGGAAGAACTCAACTCCGAGACGCAGGCCCACTACGCCCGGCGAATGGAGCTCTACGCCGCCATGGTGGAAAACCTGGACCACCACGTGGGCCGTCTGATCGATCACCTGGAAAACATCGGCGAACTGGACAACACCGTCATCCTGTTCATGTCGGATAACGGCGCCGCCACCGAGCAGATGGAGTACAACCCCGGATTTTCCGCCCGAATCGAGCGGGAAAACAGCGACAATTCCCTGGAGAACCTCGGGGCAGCGGATTCCTACATCAGTTACGGCGCGAACTGGGCCCAGGCGGCCACGGCGCCCTTCAATCGTTTCAAGGGGTTCATTACCGAAGGCGGAATGCTGGTGCCCGCGTACATTCTCCACGGCAACGGCACGAATCCCACGGGGCTCGACGGCCAGTACCTCAGCGCCATCGACATCGCCCCGACCCTGCTGGAACTCGCGGGCGCAACCATCGGCAGCACATCGGTCCAGGGCCGCGAGGTAGCCGCCATTACCGGCCGGTCATTTGCCCGCGTGCTCGGCGCCGATGCGGCGCCGGTCTACCCGCAAGACCACGTCTTCGCGATTGAATTGCACGGCAGCCGTGCGGTTCGCCAGGGTCGCTACAAGCTGGTATGGGAGCAGCCCGCCGTCAACACCTGGTGGCCGTTCGAGGTGCCGGAGCGCTGGTACAGCTGGCAGCTGTTCGATCTTCAGTCCGACCCCGGAGAAAGAAACGATATCAGCGCGGAACATCCGGAATTGATGCGCGAGCTGATCGACGCGTGGGAGGACTACGCCGATGCCAACCAGGTGGTTCGCGAGGTGCGAATCAACCAGTTCGAACGGTGGCAGGTGCTTCCCGAAAACTATCCGAACCGGTGACAACAGTCAGTCTCCAGGGTGGAAAGGGGACACGTCGCCGGGGCGTGAGGGCCTGTCGCAGACGGTCGGGGACCTGTCGGCGACGGTCTGGAACCAGCCTGCCGGCCGCGCTGTCGCTCCTGTTGCTGACGGCCCCGGCCTGGGGCGAGACCTTCCGTCTCACCGCCGGAGGGCCTCAATCCGCCAGCCTCCCCTGGATCGGGATCATTGGCAGCCTGGTGGTCCCGGAATCCAATGTGCGGCTGGAAGCGATGGGCAGCGAACACCGCATCGTCTGGCGGGAAGCCTACGGCGGCTCGCTCTACAAGTGGCAGAACTCGCTGGAAGCCATCGAGATCGGCCTGACGGACATCGGCTGGGTGGGCGCGCTGTGGGAAACGTCGAAGATGCCGCTGCAGAACGTGACGTACTACACGCCCTTCGTCACGGACGATCTGCGGCTCCTGCTGGACCTTTTCAATGACCTGCACGAAACGCTGCCCGCCCTGGCCGAAGCGTGGGAGGAACAGAACCAGATACTGCTCGGCGCCGCCGGAGTCGACACCTACCACCTCATGTCCACATTTCCGGTGTCGCGGGTCGAGGATATGCAGGGCCGGAAAATTCTGGCTCCGGGGCCGTCGGCGACCTGGCTCGAAGGCACCGGCGCCGTGCCGGTCAACGGCGGGCTTTCGACCTACTACACCCAGATCAGTACCGGCGTCGCCGACGGCGTGCTGACCATTCTCAGCGGCGCCTATCCGTATCGGATCCACGAAGTGGCGCCCTACATCACGCTGGTGGGAATCGGCGCCCAGTTCAACGGTGGCGTGGCCATCAACCTGGACACCTGGGAGCGCCTGCCGGCCGACGTTCAGGCCGTCATGTCCGAACTCGGCCGCGACTACAGCCGCACCCTGGCCGATGTCGTGATCCAGCGCTACGAGGATGCACTTGCGGCAGTCCAACTCGAAGGTGCGCAGGTCACGACCCTGCCGGACGCCGAGAAGCGCAAGTGGATCGACGGCCTTCCGGACATCGCCGGGCAGTGGGTACGGTCCGCCGAGGCCCGGGGGCATCCCGCGGGCGAGACCCTGCGAGCTTACATGGCCGAATTGCGCGCCCGCGGCGAGGAACCGCTGCGCAACTGGGACGCACCGCGCTGAACACGCTCCGCACTGTCTTCAGCAGGCTCATCCAATGGATGAACGGCGCCGGCGTGGTCTGGGTTTTCGCGCTGACGTTTCTCATCTGCGCCGACATCACCGGGCGCACGCTGTTCGACCGCCCGCTTCAGGCAGTGCCCGAGATCGTCGCCCTGTCCCTGATCGCCTGCGTCTTCCTGCAACTCGCATTCGCCGTCGACGGCGCCCGGCTGACGCGGGCCGATATCTTTCTGAGCCAGATTCGGCAACACAGCGCAGGTATGGCCGGCGGCCTCGAACGATTCTTCGCCATCGCCGGCGCGCTGGTGCTGCTGGCGATGACGGCCGGCGCGTGGCCGGATTTCCTGCGGGCGTTTCGCACCAGCGAATTCGTTGGGGTTGAAGGTATTTACACGCTTCCGATCACGCCGATCAAGTTCATCGTCGTGCTCGGCGCCGTGCACGCGGCCGGGAGCTGTCTGCTCTCATTGAGCATACGACGCGAGGAGTCGTCGCGCACCGCCGGCGCGTGGCTGGCAGCGGGACTCGCTGTCGCCGTCACGGCCATGGTAGTGGCAATCGCCTGGAACCTGGAACTCAGCGACCGCGCCATCGGCGGACTCGCCATCGTCGCGGTACTGGCCTTCATCGCGCTGGGCATGCCGATCGCCATCGCCCTGCTCTCGGTCGGCTTCGCGGGACTCGGCCTGCTCAAGCGCGACTTCGGCATCGCCACCGACTCCTTGTCG
>VYEH01000196.1 GCA_009843005.1 Pseudomonadota bacterium
TGTGCCACCGTCCCTTTCAGAGATAACGTCCAGTCCTTATCCGGGGATTAGGGGCGAATATCGGTTTCAATCCGGTTGGCGGAAAGCGTACACTATCCGCGCCGAAAATCCGGCCGATACAGGTGGCATGCGAATTCCCGAGCAATACGATCATTCGGATGATCCCGAATACACGCTCCCGTGCCGCGCGAATCTGTACAACGGAAGTGACTATGGAGATGTCATGACAGAGAAAGCTTTTGATCGAAGGTGCACCATGCCGCTCGTCGCGGCGGTTGTCGTTGCGCTGGCCGCTCCGCCTGTCCTTGCCCAGGACATGCTCGAGGAGATTGTCGTCACGGCGCGCAAGCGCGAGGAGAACCTGCAGGAAGTGCCGGTGTCGATTTCGGTCATCAACTCGGACCTGCTCGTCGAATCGGGTATCCGCGATGCCTACGACCTGTTCGAGATGACGCCGGGCATCAACTGGGAACAGGCCCAGGACCGCCAGGGCAGCCGTCCGTCGGTACGCGGTGTACAAACCGCGGCGCAGAATCCGGTTCGCCAGAAGGTGACTTCCTTTCTCGACGGCATGCCGCTGCTGGGACAGCAGGGCGGACTGCAGTTCGTCGGCGTCGACCGGGTTGAGGTCATGCGGGGGCCCCAGAGTTCCGCCTTTGGCCGAGCCACGTTTGCCGGAGCCATCAACTACGTTTCGCGCACGCCGGGGGATGAATTCAGCGGCGACATGCGGCTGGCGACCAGCAGCCTGGGACGGAACGAGCTCCAGTTCGAGATCGGCGGTCCCATCAATGAGACTTTCGGTTACACATTGGACGCGAACTTCGACGAGTTTCGTGGCGCGGACGAGTGGGTATCGAGCGACGGCTACGAGCTGGGCGGACAGCAGACGACCTACGTGACCGGCAAGCTGACGTTTGCGCCCAACGACAACTTCGACGGTTACGTCAGGTTCATTCACTCGGATATCGACGACACGCCGCCCATCGAATGGTTCCCCACACGGGCGGAACGCGACGCCTGTTCGAAAATCACCCTTGGAATGGGCAATCGGTACTTCGAGGGCACCTATGACTGCGAGGTGGCCGTTCCTTCAGGCGGTTATCCCAGAAACCACCGGCCCGAGCTGATCTTCGAGGAGGGTACTCGGGAATACTATGCTGCCCAGATCTACAGCGTGCTGGACCCGTCGTCGCGCGTTGAGCGCAATCGCATCCAGAGTCAGCTCAACTTCAGCACGGAAGGCGGCAGCACGCTGGAGCTGCTTGCGTTCTATTCCGAAGACGAACTTCGGCGCTGGTACGACTCGGATTCGTCCGGGGCCGATCCCGTTGTTTCCTTTCCCATGGGGATGTTCATGGTGTCGGGCGTCAGCTCCATGGCCAATCCGAATATCATCGAGGAAAACTATGTAGAGGCGCGGTGGTTGTCGCCGGGCGAGGATCGGCTGCGTTGGCTCGTCGGCGCCTCGGTGTACGACTATTCGTCGCTGACGAACGTGTGGTCGGTGTACGCCGGCGTGGTGCTGGAGCTTGAAGACGAAGTCAACAATGGCAATCCGTTCGTTCCCAACCTGGTGTTGTCGGATACATCGACCAATACGGGCGTCTACGCAAACGTCACCTACGACATTTCGGATCAAACCACGATTTCCTTCGAGGGACGCTTCCAGCGGGATGACGTCACCAACATCGACAACATTACCGGAGCCAGCTTCAACCTGACGACCGACAGCTTTCAGCCGAGAATCGGTCTGAATCACAACCTGAACGAGGAAGTCTCTGTCTACGCCCAGATTTCCAGCGGCACCAATCCGGCCGGGGTCAACCTGCCCTTTGTCGAGCAGTTGCGCATCGACTCGCTCGCTGCTGCCGCCAGGGCAGGGGCTGTCGCATTCGACGAGACGACGTTCCTCACATTCGAGGAAGAGTCGTTGACCAATTTCGAGGTTGGCGTCAAGGCGAACGCGCTGGAAAACCGCCTGCAATTGGCGGCCGCGGTCTACGTCATGGAATGGGACAAGATGATCAACCCCTTTACGCTGAGCTGGGACGGAGCCTGGAACGACGGCTCGTTCGATCCGAATGGAACGACCTTCAACGGACCGTTCGTAATGGCGCGGACCTTCATCAACACTGGCGTGGGGGATCTGTCCGGGCTTGAAGTTGAGGCGACCTGGGCGGCTACGGACAACTGGACCGTGCGCGGCGCAGCGACCCTCTCCAGCCTGGAGTACAGCCAGTTCTGCGATCCTCTTTCGGTGCAGAACCTGGGGTTGCCGGCGACGCATACGGCCGCTACCGGCGCTCCGACGGCGTGCGTCGAGGTGGGTGGCAACAGGCTGATCGAGCAGCCGGAGCAGACGCTGGTCCTGTCGCCCACGTTCCGTTCAGACCCCATCGGCACCAGCGACTGGACCTGGATGGCCCGGCTCGACATGCGCTACGAGGGCGACTGGTTCGTGGATGCATCCAACATCATGGCGTTGCCGGCGACGACCACCTTCAACGGGTCGCTGGCATTTCGCAACGGCGACCTGACCATTCGCCTGTACGGGAGCAACCTGACCGACGACGCCACTCCGCGGAGAATCGATTTCTCCAACGACAACGGGATCGCGCCGACTGGGCCCGGAAGACGGAATTTCCGGATCAGACCCAGGTTGCCCAGGGAAGTGGGAGCGCAGCTCACCTACCAGTTCTAGCTGGTATGGTTCGTGTGGATTGAGCAAGCTTGAGCAAGGCGCCTGCATGGGATCCTTGCAAGCAACAGGGAACAGGTGTCGGAACGGGAACCGAATAATCTGGAAGTCGTTGCGGGTAATGGCCTGCTGCACCGGCGCCTCTTCCTGACCGGGGGCGCCGCGGCGCTGGGCGCCGGTACCCTCGGACAGTTGACGGCGGCGCGCGCGCAGGAGCCGCCACCGTGGATGCGGATTCCCGGAGCGCCCATGACGGGCCACGGCAGCCGTGCGCGTTACGAGAATCATGTCCAGAGGCTGACCATGTCGGTCCCCGGCACCGATGGCAGCGGTGGGTCCCGGACGCCGATCGAGGCGCTCGAAGGGATGATCACGCCCAGTGGGCTGCACTTCGAGCGCCACCACAGCGGCGTCCCGGATATCGATCCCGATGCGCATCGCCTGCTCATCCACGGCCTGGTCGATCGGGCGCTGTTCTTCGACATGGATGCGCTGTCCCGCTACCCGATGGTCTCGCGCATCCAGTTCATCGAGTGTTCCGGCAACAGCCGGCTGACCGGACTCGCACCGGAGCCGGTCAGCGGTACCTGCGGCGAGTTGCACGGTCTCATCTCCTGCAGCGAGTGGACCGGTGTGCCGTTGTCCATTCTGCTGGACGAAGCAGGGGTTGATCCCTCTGCCCACTGGATCCTCGCCGAGGGCGCCGATGCTGCCGCGATGACCCGGAGCGTGCCCCTGGCCAAGACCATGGACGATGCGCTCGTGGCGATCTACCAGAACGGCGAGCGCCTGCGCCCGGAAAACGGCTATCCCGCAAGACTGTTCCTGCCGGGCTACGAGGGCAACATGAGTGTGAAGTGGCTGCGCCGCATCAAGGTCACCGCTGCACCCATGATGACCCGGGAGGAGACCTCCAAGTACACGGACCTGCTGCCGGACGGCCGGTCGTTGATGTTCACCTTCCCCATGGACGTCAAGTCGGTGATTACCTCGCCCTCGCCGGGGCTGGAATTGGCAGGCCCTGGTCTCTACCAGATCTCCGGCATGGCGTGGTCGGGGTTGGGCCGGATCGCAATGGTGGAGGTTTCGGCGGATGGCGGCGCGAGCTGGGCCGAAGCGGCACTGTCCGAGCCTGTGCTGGACAAGGCGGTGACCCGGTTCCGCATGGCCTGGCGCTGGAACGGCGCTCCGGCCGTGATCATGAGCCGGGCCGTGGACGAGACCGGCGCCGTACAGCCGACGCGGCAGTCCATCATCTCGGCCAAGGGAACGAACTTCATGTACCACTACAACGGGATACAGGCCTGGCGGGTGGACGCTGACGGGCGGGTGACAAACGTTCATGTATAGCGTACCGGCTAGAAAAGTCATTCGTGGCTTCGGCACCGGAAATCATGGCGTGCAGGTGGAATCCATTGGTGGTGTGGTGGAAACGCGAATGGCACCGGTGGCAAACGTTCATGTGTTGCATGCTGATGCTCATGACTGGCGAACCGGCGGTCTATGTTGAGCCGTGGCCTGCCAACCCTCCTGAGCGTCGGCCTCATCGCCGGAGCAGTTGCTCAGGAAGGCCCGAATCTTGGTGTACCCGCAGACCCTGAGGAGGTCGCCGCCTGGGATATCGACATCGGGCCCGATGGCGCCGGACTGCCGCCCGGCGCCGGCACGGTTGCAGAGGGGGAGGCGGTCTACGCGATCCAGTGCCTGACCTGCCACGGCCCCGAGGGAAACGGCCAGTTGAATGATGTCCTGGTGGGCGGCCACGGCTCCCTGACGGAACCGGCTCCAGTGAAGACCATCGGTAGCTTCTGGCCCTACGCGACGACGATCTTCGACTACATCCGCCGCTCCATGCCGTACCTGACGCCCCGTACACTCAGCGATGACGAGATCTACGCGCTGACGGCCTACCTGTTGTTCCTGAACGGAATCATCGCCGAGGACGACGTAATGGACGCCCAGTCCCTGCCCGCGGTCGTCATGCCGAACCGCGACAACTTCATCCTGGCCTATCCGTCGAATTGACGCGCGTTCACGGGTTGGGCGCGACCGTGATGGATGCCTCTGCTACGGTGATGCTGCTGCCGCACTTGCGTATCGGCGGATCGACAATCTATTGCGGCCCGACGAAGTGCGCCGGGTCGCGGTTGTTCTCGTTGCACAGGTACTCGACGATTTCGTACTCCGACCACGGCAACTCCCAGCTTGCCGTCCAGGGACGGGTATAGGCCGCCGGATCGTCCACCGTGACTTCATAGCGCAGCGTGTGGTACTCGGGCCGCGAGATGCGCTCGACCAGGTGCAGCGATTCGGTGTGCACCATGCCCATGGGCTTGCGGGTGAACCAGAACTGTTCGTTGAACCCGACGGTGTCGATGACCAGGGTGTCGTCCTCCCACCGACCGACGGAATGCCCGAAGAAGGTGGGTGTGTAGGTCTCGAGATCCGGATGTGGACGCCCGTCCATGTGGATCTCGCGCCAGCGCCGCGACCAACCGACAAGGATCAGGATGCGTTGCCGGCCGGCATCCTGAACGAAGTCGATGCCGTAGGGCGTATCGAAGGTGCGCGGCCCGCCATTGCCCGAGCATCGTGGGTGGGGGTCGTGGAGCCCGAGATTGGCCTGACGCGCCAGGAACAGTTCCCGCGACCATGGCTTGAAGGGCGCCACCCGGTCCACATCCGATGGATCGACCAGGAAGAAGCCGTCCAGTTCCACGTTGTTTTCCATGAGCGCCCCACCGCGGCCGGTGTCCCAGTGGCCCGTCTCGCCCGGAACGGGACCGAGATTCAAGGTGCCGTCGGGCAGCCTGGGCGCCGGCCGCACCGATTCATCAGAACCGTCCTGGGAAAACGCCGCTGCCGGGAGGATCAGGGCAGCCAGACAGGGCAGGGCGGCGTGTTTGTGCATTCTCATCGGCAACCTCCCGGCGGATTTCTCCGAATGTGTCTGGTCTTTCGTAAAGGTCGGGCCCCCATGTATGAGCCCGGTCCTTCTCTTTCGGATGAGCTTACTCCGGCAGCGTCTGACTGGTCGTCCCGGAGTGCCTCTCGCCGGTGCGAACGATGTGCAGGGTCTCCGCACTCGCCAGGCGGCTGCCGTCCCTGGCGAGATAGCCGTCAACCTCGATTTCCTCGCCGATCTGAAGCGTATTGCGCGTCCAGCCGCGGCGCTCCAGCACGATGGGCGCCACCATCTCGAAAGCCCAGTTCTCCACGTCGTTTTCCTCCCCGACGACGTCCAGGTAGAAATACACGTGCGGATTGGTCCACTCGACCTTGGTCAGCCATCCCTGGAGGGTGATCGGCTTGGTGTCGTCGTACTGTACCGAGAACGAATGATGGCCGGATGCCGGCGTCCACAGGGCGAGCAAGGGGACCAGCATGAAGACCTTGAGCGACGTGATGCGTGGATGAACCGCTCTCATTGTCTGCGTCCTCTCAGGCTGTAAAGGGCGACAACAATTCTAGCAGGCGCGTTCGGCGGCGCACTTGAACCGGTTGAATTCGCAATGCCGCCTGAACTTGCGGCGTCACCTGAAATTGCAGCGCTACCTGTCCAGTCCGAACCAGGGTCTCATCCGGATGCCCAGCATGCACCCGGCGAAGGCTGCGACGAGCCATAGCCAGCCATGCAGACTGGATGAGGCGACCCCGCTGAAGAACGCCCCGATATTGCACCCGTAGGCGATACGGGCGCCATAGCCCAGCAGCAGTCCGCCGACCAGCGCGGCGGCCAGCGAGCGTGCCGGGATTCGCCATGCAGGCGAGAACCGCCCCGCCAGTCCCGCGGCCGTCAACGCGCCAAGCAGGATTCCCATGTTCATGACGGAGGTGATGTCGCTGAATACGCTTGCCTGAAGCGCCGCCGATCCCTGCCAGTACGGCCAGGAGGCGACATCGACACCCATCGCGGCGAGCGCCTTCGAACCCCACAGCGCGAATCCGGAGGTGATGCCCCAGGGACGTCCCGCCAGCACCAGCGTGGCGACATTGACCGCGGCCAGTCCGAGGGCGCCGGCGATAAGCGGCCAGGGACCCTGCAGCCATTCGCCCCTCGACGGGGCGGCAGTCACCCCGGTCACGTTGCCGTGACGGCGTCGCTCGATTCGGACTGACAGAACCCAGACCGCTGCGAGTATGGCCAGTGTCATCGCCAGCGCTCCTGATGTGCCGAACAGCCCCTGAAACGAAAGGGAGCCCGCGCTCGGTGCAGCGGCGTCCCAGCCGGGCCGGTGATAGGCGCCCAACACGGAACCTGCGATGAAGGCGGCCAGGGTGGCCACCATGCGGACGCTGCCGCCACCCACCGTGAACAGCGTTCCCGAAGCACAGCCGCCACCCAACTGCATGCCGATGCCGAACAGGAACGCGCCAGCGGCCACCGACAGGCTCAATGGCCGGACGTTGCCGCGCAGCTCCATGCCCCAGAGTTGGCCGTCGGCGATCAGGGGCAGGAACACCAATGCCGTCACCGCCAACATCAGCAACTGCGCCCGCAATCCCGCGGACCGGCCGGTCTGGATGACGCGGCGCCAGGCCGAGGTAAAGCCGAACGCCGCGTGGTAGAGGGCGACCCCGGCGCCGAACCCGACAACAAACAGCGCGCCCTGGCGCCATCCGAAACTCTGGGCGAGAAAGACGGTGAGCACGATGCCGGCGATGACGCCGATTCCGACCGGGCCCCGGTTCATGGGCAGTAGCACGGCGGGCGATCCGCCGGTCGTCATCACGGAAACATTCATGGTACCGCAAGCATACCGCATCGTGAGCGGGCCGAAGTGGGCCGCGATGCGGATGGCGAACCGCGCCCTACCAAAGTTGTGAGACCTCGTCGTCGTAGCCCGTCATCTCCCACCGTATGAGCGACCAGGGTATTCCGCGTAGTCGGTGCTGAGGACTTCCCGAACGGTCCCGTTCTCCGCCGGGTCGCCTCCCGGATCGTTCGCCAGGAATTGATACAGGCCAAAGCCAACGAGTATTGCCGCCTATACGGCCAGGAAATTACGGTTACCGATCATGTATTCCCCCATGCGCGCCTGTGTCGTGCGTGAAATAGCCGGGTTTCGGCTGGCTACACCCCTGGAAGGGGTGCGCGGCGGCCCGCTGCACTCGGAGTCTATACCATCGCCCGGGTGTCAATGGACTGCTGATCGCGTTTTTCGGTTAAGCTCGGCTTCGAATGTCTCACACACCCAGCAACACGGAAGGAAAACAATGAATCCAGGCACCGTTCTCGCGCTGACCATGCTTTCCGTGGCGCTGCCCACAGCCCATGCGCAATCCTGGCTCCCGCCCGCTGAAGAGGACCGTTGTCCATCCAGGTGGGGCGCGGGCGACGAGCGTGGCTCGGCCAACCACATGGGCCCTTCCACCGTGCTGCGGGCGGCGCAATTGATCAACAGCGGCGAAGTGGTCGAACTTGGCCACGTACTGCATGAAACCATCCCACTCGGCGCACGCCATTTCGACCTCTATCTCAAGCCGACGGGGATGAATCCCCAGAGCAACCGCAGGGGTTCCAACGAGGAAATCGTCGTCACCGAACTGGGCCAGGTGGGTACCCAGTTCGATGGCTTCAGCCATCAGTCCATTGGCGACACCCTCTACAACTGCTTCCGCATCAGCGAGACCCTGACGCGGTCCGGTTTCACGAATCTCGGCATCGAGAACGTCGGCATGCTCATGACCCGGGGCGTGCTGCTGGACATCGCCCGGCTCAAGGGCGTCGACATACTTCCCGAGGACTACGAAATCACCACGGAAGATCTGCAGCGGGCGCTGGCCGACGCAAACCTTTCTCTGGAGCCGGGTAATGCCGTGATCATCCATACCGGATGGGGACAGCTCTGGGAAACGGATGTGCAACGCTTTCTCGGAAGGGCGCCCGGGATCGGCATCGCGGCCGCGGAGTGGCTTGTGACACAGGACCCGATGCTCGTCGGCGCCGACAACCAGCCGGTGGAGATCCAGCCGAACCCGGATACGAGCATCTCGCTGCCGGTCCACCAGATCATGCTTGTGGTCAACGGGATCCACCTGCTGGAGAGAATGAAGCTGGATGAACTGGCGGCACGGCAGGCGCACGAGTTTGCCTTCGTCATGCAGCCTCTGAAGATCCGCGGGGCGACGGGTTCGACGGTGGCGCCCGCGGCGATCTTCTGACCGATATTTCTACGAGGATACGACGGTGACAAGAATACTGTTATGGACGCTGCCGAGTCTCTTGGTCAGTCATCAACTCATGGCGCAGGCCCATGTCGGGCAGTACGAGCAGGCCGACATTGCCTACGGTTCAACCCTGTACGCACCCTATTGCGTGGTGTGCC